>DASUAC010000058.1:0-2123 GCA_035763985.1 Jatrophihabitans sp.
TGGCGGTGAAGGACTGGGTGGCGTTCGGCAGCACCCCGTTGCCGGCGGTGATGGTGATCGGGTACGAACCGCCGGTTCCGGCGGCCGGAGTGCCGGCCAGCGTCGCCGTGCCGTCACCGTTGTCGATGAAGGTCACGCCCGAGGGCAGCGAGCCGGTCTCGCCCAGCGCGGTGGTGGTCGGGAAGCCGGCGGTGGTGGTCACCGCGAAGCTACCTGCCTGCCCGGCCGTGAACGTCGTGTGGTCGGCGCTCGTGATCACCGGCGAGTCGTCAACGAACAGGGTGAAGAACTGCGACGCGGACGGGGCTGCCCCGTTGGCCGCCTTCAGCGTGAACTGGTAGGTGCCGGCGCTCCCGGCCGGCGGGGTGCCGGTCAGCGAGCCGGTGCCGTCACCGTTGTCGGTCAGCGTCAGCCAGGCCGGGAACTGGGTGCCGGTACGGCTCAGCGTCGCGCTCGGCACCCCGGTCGTGGTGATGGCGAACGAGCCGGCCTGGCCCACCACGAAGCTGGTGTGGTCGGCGCTGGTGAAGGCGGGCGCACTGCCCACGGTCAGGGTGGCCGCGGTGGTGGTGGCCGGCGAGCCGACCCCGTTGCTGAACACCGCGCGGTACTGGTTGCCGGTGTCGCCGGCCGCCGTGGTGAAGGTGTAGCTGGTCGAGGTGGCACCGCCGATGTTGGTGAAGCTGGTGCCGTTGTCGGTGGACACCTGCCACTGCACGGTCGGGGTCGGCACCCCGGAGGCTGCCGCGGTGAAGGTCACCGAGTTGCCCGGCGGCACCGTCTGGTCGGTCGGGTTCAGGGTGACCGTCGGCGCCTGGTTGACCTGGATGGTCAGGTTCTGGGTGGCGTTCGGCGTCACCCCGTTGGCCGCGGTGAGCGTCACCGGGTAGGTGTTGCCGGTGCCGGTCGGGGTGCCCGCGATGGTCGCGGTGCCGTTGCCGTTGTCGGTGAAGGTCACGCCGGCCGGCAGCGTGCCGGACTCGGTGATCGTGGACACCGTCGGGAAGCCGGAGGTGGTCACCGAGAAGCTGCCCGCCGAGCCGATCACGAAGGTGGCGGTGGCCGGGCTGGTGAACGCCGGTGCCTGGCTGACCTTGACGGTCAGCGTCTGGGTGGCATTCGGCGCAACGCCGTTGTTGGCGGTCAGGTTCAGCGGGTAGTTACCGCCGGTGCCCGCGGCCGGGGTGCCCGACACGGTGGCCGAGCCGTTGCCGTTGTCGTGGAAGCTCAGCCCGGACGGCAGGCTGCCGGTCTCGGTGATCGCCGCGGCCGGGTAGCCGGTCGTGGTGACGGTGAAGCTGCCCGAGCTGCCGACGAGGAAGTTCGCGGTGTTCGCGCTGGTGATCGCCGGCGCCTCGTCGACCTCCAGGACGTCGGTGACGGTGCCGTTGTCCAGCGTGACCGTGTCGTTGTCCGGGCCGATGGTGGTGTTGGAGTGGTAGTCGATGCTGGCCACGCCGCTGGCCAGGTTGACCGAGTGCGCACCGGCGCTGACGGTGACGGTGGCGTCACCCGGCGGGTCGGCGAAGCTGACCGGCAGGCCGTCGAAGGCGCTGGTCAGGTTGCTGGCCGAGACCGCGGCGCCGGCCGAGTCGGTGAGCAGCGAGGCGGTCAGGGTGGCGGTGCCGTTCGGGCCGATCACGTGCGACGGGCTGGCGGTGGCGGTCAGCACCAGCCGGGGAGCCGCGGTGACCGCGGCGGTGACCGTGTCACAGCCGGCGGTGCCCGGACCGGTGCTGCAGCCCCACCAGTTCTCGGTGGCGCTGATGGTCGGGGCCGAGGCGATCGCGCTGCCGGTGGGCGCGCTGTTGCCGGTGAACCGGTTGTAGTGCAGCGTCGCGACGGCGGCGCCGGCGACGTCGATGGCGCCGCCGGCCGGGCTGCCGTTGCCGCCGGAGGCGGAGTTGCTGGTGAAGGTGGAGCCGGTGACGGTCAGGTTGCCGCTCTGCTCGTAGATCGCGCCGCCGACCGGGCTGCCGGAGCCGGCGTTGGCCGAGGCGGTGTTACCGGTGAAGGTGGAGTTGGTGACGCTGTAGGCGGAGCCGGCCGTGCCCGACACCGCCAGCGCCCCGCCGCTGACCGAGGCGGTGTCGCCGGAGGAGCTGACATCGGAGTTGCCGCTG
>DASUAC010000059.1:0-3068 GCA_035763985.1 Jatrophihabitans sp.
CGCGCGGCCATTTCTGTATTCTGGCCGATCACCACTGCGCAAGGCGATAAGTCGGACCGAAGCGGGGAACGCGGTATCCGCTTTCCGGCGCGTCCCGGAAGCATCGAGCTGCAGTCATTTCGACTTTCGAAATTCCATCCGCCGAACATGCGTCACCGCCTGGGACCGGTTCGGGTTCACCGGCCCAGGCGGTGCGCAGATCAGAACGTCTTGCCCTGCTCGCCGTCGGCCAGCGACTGCGCCATCTCCTGCCGGAGGTGGCGCAGCATGTCGGTGGTGAAGCGCTGCGACTGGGCGGCGTGCCCCTTCGCCTCGTCGAGGTTGCCCGCCTCGAGCGCGGCCTTCTGAGCGTGGACGGCGGACGTCACCTTCTCCACCGCGGTGTGGAAGTCCGGCGTGTGCGGGGTGAAGACGTCATCGCCAGCTGGGTTGTACGGCGGCGGGCCGGACGGGTCCTGTCGCATGTATCGACCTTTCGAAGTGTCTGATGTTGGGTGATCCGGCAGCCGGTCAGTTGCCGACCGACATGTGGCCGAAGCCCTCGGCGGCGGACTTGATCGCGTTGCCCGTCTCGGTGACGGCCTTGTGGATGTCGCCCTTGGCGTACGCCTCGGCGGCGTTGGCCACATGCTTGATGGTGTTGTCCGCCGCCTCTTGCGAATTGTTGCTCTCGACGTCAGCCATGGTGGTTCCCTTTCCCGTTGGATTATTCGGCGGAAGACCGTCGGACTGCTATATTCACACAGTCCATACACACCTTCCGAGCGGAGAGAATACATGGAAATCGAAGGCGGTCAGGTAGAAGTCGTATGTTCCCACTGCGGATGCGTTTTTCACATCACGGCCGGGGTCAACCCCGTCTACGACAAGTGCCCGAAATGCGGTAGCACTGACTTCAACGTCGGCGGCAAGGCCGAGTAATACCGATTCGCCGGCGCAGTCCGCCGGCAGCTCGTCAGCTCAGCCCGCAGCCGTGCGGGCTGGCCTGGCCGGAACCGACCGTGCCGTCGCCGTAGAACTCGTCGTGCGCCTTGCGCGAGGAGCACACCGAGGCCATCGCGCAGCTGGTGCGCCGGCCGTCCGACTCCATCCGCAGCACCACCGAATCGGCCGGCACCGAGTGGCCGACCACGGTCGCGTCGCCGGCCGGGGTGGACACGCAGGACCCGATCGCCGGCGCCCGCTCGGCGAAGTCCTGGTACAGCGGGTGCTCGAACTTCAGGCAGCACATCAGCCGGCCGCAGGCTCCGGAGATCCGCAGCGGGTTCAGCGGCAGGTCCTGGTCCTTGGCCATCCGCACCGAGACCGGCTCGAAGTCCACGATGAAGGTCGCGCAGCACAACTCGCGCCCGCAGGAGCCGATCCCGCCGATCACCCGGGCCTCGTCCCGGGCCGACAGCTGGCGCAGCTCCACCCGGCCACGCAGGGTGGCGCCGAGATCACGCACCAGCGCCCGGAAATCCACCCGGTGCGGCGCGGAGAAGTAGACCACCGTCCGGTTGGCCGACAGCACGTGGTCGACGCCGATCACCTTCATCGGCAACTGGTGCTCGCGGATCAGCCGGCGCGCGGCCACCCGGCCCTCGGCCCGTTTCCGGCGGGCGGTGGCCAGCGCCGCGAGGTGCTCCGGGCCGGCCATGCCGAGCAGCAGCGGCAGTCCACCGATCTCATCGCCGGTCCATTGCGGCGCCCACATCACCTGGGCCACCTCGGCACCGTCCTCGGTCGGATACAGCACATGATCGCCGACCGCGGGGCTGAGTCCGCCGGGATCGGCGTAGTACAGCCGACCCCGTTCGGTGAAGGTCACCGCACAGATCAAGCCCATGCCGACGAGGCTATCCGGTCACCCCGCACCCCGGGGCAGCCGTCTGCCGGTTCGTTACAGCCGCGGCTCGTTACGCCAGCCGCCACTCGCCAGCCGCGACTCGGCAGCCGCGACTCGGCAGCCGCGACTCGACACGTCCAGCCGCGGCGCGTCACGGCAGTCGCAGCGCGGCGGTCAGCGCCTCCACCGCGATCCGGGGCTTGACGTTGAGGTCGATCGCCTCCCGGCAGGCGAGCACCCCGTCCAGCCGGCGCAGCGCCCCGGCCTGGTCGATCGAGCGGGCCACGGTACGCACGTCGGCCGCGAAATCCGGATGCGCGGCCGGCACCTCGGCACCGGCCTGGACCAGCAGCACGTCCCGATAGAAGCTGGCCAGATCCACCAGCGCCCGGTCCAGCGCGTCCCGCTGCAACCGGGTGGCCCGTGACTTCTGCTTGCGTTCCAGTTCCTTGAGCACCCCGGCGCTGCCCCGGGCGGCGGCCGTCGCGCCCTTGCCGGTGCCGCCGGCGCCGAGCGCCACCTTCAGCTCCTCGGTCTCGGTGGCGTCCAGGTCCTCATGCAGTGCCCGGGCCTCCGCCTCGGCCGCCTGCACCAGATGGTCGGCCGCCGAGAAGCAGGCGTTCAGCGAGGTGAGCTGGGCCGGGATCGCCAGCACCGCGGCCCGCCGCTGCCGGGCGTCGGCGTCGCGGACCAGCCGTTTGGCCCGGCCGATATGCCCGCTGGAGGCCTGCGCCGCCCACTCGGCGGTCTCCGGATCGACCCCGTCGGCCACCAGCACCCGGGCGATCGCGGCGGCCGGCGGAATTCTCAAGCCCACCACCCGGCACCGCGACCGGATGGTGACGATCACGTCGTCCGGATGGGTGGACGGGGCGCAGAGCAGGAAGATGGTCCGCTCGGGCGGCTCCTCGATCGCCTTCAGCAGGGCGTTCGACGCCCCCTCGGTCAGCCGGTCGGCGTCCTCGATGACCACCACCTGCCACCGGCCCAGCGACGGCCGGCGGGCGGACAGCCCGACCACCGCGCGCATCTCGCCCACCCCGATGGACAGCCCCTCCGGGACCACCTGCCGGACGTCCGGATGGGTGCCGGCCAGCACCGAACGGCAGGACGCGCAGCTGCCGCAACCGGCGGGCCGGCGGTCGCACTGCACCGCGGCGGCCAGTGCCCGCGCCGCCACCGAACGTCCCGAGCCGGCCGGTCCGGTGAACAGCCAGGCGTGCGTCATCGCCCCGGGCTG
>DASUAC010000060.1:0-4209 GCA_035763985.1 Jatrophihabitans sp.
CTCCCGGCTGGCCGGTTGGGTCGACCGGGTACTCGGCCGGTAAGCCCGGCCGCTCGGCGCGGAAGCCGCGGTGCGGACACTACGATTTCCGGGGTTGCCGACAGACTGCGAGGACGTACCCAGATGACCAGCATCGAGCCCTCGGAAACCGGGCCGTCGGAAACCGGGCCCTCGGAGACCGGGTCATCGCGGACCACCCCGACCCGCTACCCCGAACGGGTCAGCGGCACGAACGAGCCGGAGCTGCACCGGTTGCTGGACCAGAGCCGGATCGGCCACGTCGGCTTCGTCAGCTCCGCCGGCCAGCCGGTGGTGCTGCCGATCGCGATCGCCCGGGACGGTGCCGACGTGCTGATGCACGGCTCCACCGGCTCGAGTTGGCTACGCCGGCTCGCGGAGGGCGTCCCGGTCTCGCTGGCGGTCACCGCGCTGGACGCCCTGGTGGTCGCCCGGTCCGCCTTCGAGTCCTCGATGCGGTACCGCAGCGCGGTGTTGTTCGGCAGCTGCCGTCCGGTGCTGGATCCCGAGCAGAAGGGACGCGCGCTGAACACCCTGACCGACTCGCTGATCCCGGGCCGGGTGGCCGAGGTACGTCCCTTCACCGCCAAGGAACTGGCCGCCACCCTGGTGCTGCGGCTGGTGGTGGAGGACTACAGCATCAAGATCTCGCAGCGGTGGCCGGACGACCCGCCGGAGGACGTGCAGGGCCCGGCCTGGGCCGGCGTGCTACCCGCGCAGACCCGCTACATCGCCGCGTGGCCGGCGCCGGATCTGGTGGACGGCGTCGAACTGCCCGCCTCGGTCCGTGCGCTGCTGGAGCCGCCGGACTGACCAGGCCGGCCGGCGGGTACCGAACCGGCGGGTACCGCGCCGGCCCGTGCGATCAGGCCGTCCGGATCGGCCAGAACTCGATCGAACGACGGCCCGCGCCGGGCCAGGGCGATCTCGAACGGCTCGCTGACCGCCCAGATGGCCTCGAACGCGGTCCGCAGGACGCTGGTCAGCGACGTGTGCTCGACCAGGATGTTGGTCGAGGTGAGACCACCGGCGATCGGATCGGTCAACGAGAAGAGCGCTCGCTGCCCGTCGGCCAGACAGAGCTTCATCGGCACCTCGTCGGTGACCCGGGCGCCCTCACCGGCCTGGATGAACTGCAGCGTCTCGGCCAGCACCTCCGGCCGGTCCAGCATGCTCGCCTCGTACACGCAGCGGACGTCGCCGCCGCCGGCCACGATCCGGCGGGTCGACTCCAGCCCGGCCGGGTTGGACGGGATCGCATACGGCGCCTTGGTCAGGGTGAGCAGTTCGAGTTCGGCTTCCCGCTGCAGGTCGATGAAGCGGGCGCCGAGCAGTCCCGGATCGCGCAACACCTCCACGTAGTCCAGCGGCGCGGTCTCGGCCCGGCCGCTCTCCCAGGTCTCCCGGAGCAGGCCGGCGAGCTCGTTCGACTTGCTCTCCAGGCCGGACAGCGCCTGGCGCTGCACCGCGAGCAGCCGCTCCACCGCCGCCTGCGGATCGGTCGCGGCGTAGCGGGTCACCGGGCCGGGCCAGTCCCGGGCCAAGCCGCGGGACACCAGGCTGTTCAGCACGTCATAGATTCGCTGCCGGGGGATGCCGGCCTCGATGGCCAGTTCCGAGGCGGCGTAGCTTTCCCGCTGAATGAGGGTGAGGTAGGCCTTCGCCTCGTACCGGGTCATGCCCAGCTCCACCAGCCCGTGCACATGCGAGCCGAGTTCTGCCATAGCGCGCACCGTACTCACCCTCAGCTGAGTTCGGCGACAAGTGAGCGACAAATCGTGCGCGTCATCGGAAATCCACCAGGATGGTTCGGACAACCGGGATCTTCGCGGCGCGCAGGATCGCACGTATGCCAGCTGTGGTTACGCTCTGAAAATCCTCTCATTCAGGTTGCGAATCCGTAAACACCCGCTTTCTCGGGCAAATACGCTCTTGTTCCCATTGACGTGCAGTCAGCGATATCGCTACGTTTCGCGCCGACCACCACTTGTTGGTGGTGGCACCCGTGCGACCGTCGGACGAAATCAGCTGCTCGCGGTCGGAGTCCCCTGCATCAGGAAGGAGTCCGCAACCCAGCCGGTCCGGCGGCCACGCGACCACGATCGCCGTCGCGTGCCCCTCATTCAGCCCCGGACCACGTACCACCACCCTCAGTCATCCCCGAAAGGTCCCAGATGTCGACCTCCCCCCGTACGCGCCGCGTCAGCGCGGTGCTCGGAGTCGCCAGCCTGGCCGCGCTCGCCTTCACCGGCGTGGCCAGCCAGGCCAGCGCGGCCAGCAGCAGTGTCAATCCGTATTCGCCGGCGGCCGGGCACTCCTACCGGCACGGCGTGCTGCCGACCATCGGCACGCAGCAGAAGATGAACAGCTACGCCGCCGCGCACCCGAACGTGACGACGGCGACCGGCCCGGAGACGCTGTCCTACGGTGGCGGCATCGATGGCATCGGCGTGCAGTCCGGGCACTCCAAGACCTACTTCGTCTTCTACGGCACCCAGTGGGGTACCTCCTCCACCGACGCCAACGGCAACCTGAAGTTCACCGGCGACGCCGACGGCGCGGCCGGCGCGGCGCAGCAGATGTTCAAGGGCATCGGCACCAACGGCGAACTCTGGTCGGCCGACCTGACCCAGTGGTGCGACGGCGCGGGTGTCTCCAGCGGTGCGGTCGCCTGCCCGGCCTCCGGCGCCAGCTACATCCCCTACCAGACCGGCGGCGTGCTGGCCGGCGTCTGGTACGACAACTCCGCAGCCTCCCCCTCGGCTGCCACCAGTGCTCAGCTGGGTCAGGAAGCGGTCAAGGCCGCGGCGCACTTCGGCAACACCACCGCCGCCTCCAACCGCTACGCCTACTACGTGATCCTGTCCCCGCACGGCACCAACCCGGACAACTACCAGGGCCAGTACTGCGCCTGGCACGACTGGAACGGTGACGTCGGCGTCTCCTCCTCCTACGGTGACATCGCCTTCTCCAACCAGCCGTACAACATCGACTCCGGCGCCGGCTGCGGCGTGGGCTTCGTCAACTCCCCCGGCACCACCGACGGCTTCACCATGACCCTCGGACACGAGTGGCACGAGATGATGTCCGACCAGAACCCGGCCGGCGGCTGGACCAACCACACCGGCTCCTCCTACAACGGCCAGGAGAACTCCGACGAGTGCGCCTGGCTGTCCCCCGGCACCGCCGGCGGCGCTGCCAACGTCTCCTTCGGCAGCTTCGGCACCTACGCCGAGCAGGCCTCCTGGTCCAACGACACCAACGCCTGCGCCATCAGCCACCCGATCGTCAACCACGGCGGCACCGGCTCGGTCACGGTGAACAACCCGGGTAACCAGAGCGGCACGGTTGGTACTCCGGTCAGCCTGACCATGACGGCCAGTGGCGGCACCGCGCCGTACACCTGGTCGGCCACCGGCCTGCCGACCGGTCTGTCGATCGGTTCGAGTTCCGGCACCATCTCCGGTACCCCGTCCGCGGCCGGCACGTTCAGCGTGACCGTCACCGCGCACGACAGCGGCAGCAACACCGGCTCGACCAGCTTCACCTGGACGATCGGCACCTCCGGCGGCGGCTGCTCCAGCCCGGGCCAGAAGTTCGGCAACCCCGGCTTCGAGTCCGGCAACACGGTGTGGACGACCACGTCCGGCGTCATCGGCCAGTACGGGTCCTCCGGCGAGCCGGCACACTCCGGCACCTGGGACGCGTGGCTGGACGGCTACGGCACCACCCACACCGACACCCTGGCTCAGTCGGTAAGCGACCCGAGCGGCTGCTCCGCCTCGGTCAGCTTCTACCTGCACATCGACACCGCTGAGACCACCACCAGCTCGGCCTACGACAAGCTGACCGTCAAGGCCACCACGGCGAGCGGCACGACCACGCTTGCCACCTACTCCAACCTGAACCACAACAGCGGCTACACCCTGCACACCCTCACGGCGCCGGCCGGCACCACCAAGATCACCTTCACCGGCACCGAGGACTCCTCGCTGTACACGGACTTCGTCATCGACGACACCGCGTTCAACGTGTCCTGATTCCCCCAACCGGAAGGCCCGCTGGAACCTCGGTTCCAGCGGGCCTTTCCGTTGGCTGAAGCCGGGCAAATACCCCGCAGTTCCTACGGCTCCGCAAGGGCGGCTGGCCGGTCAGCTACGGGCTGCGGTCAACTGCCGTGATGTGGTGGCC
>DASUAC010000061.1:0-2094 GCA_035763985.1 Jatrophihabitans sp.
CTGCGCGGCAGCCCGGGCCTGTCGCTGGTCGCCTCGTTCGGCCCGGTCGTGCGGGACACCGGGACGGACAAGCTGGTCATCGACGCCGGGGTGGCCAACCGGATCCCGGCCATCCAGATCCTGCAGGTGGTCGGTGGCAGCGGGGCGGTCAGCATGCTGCCGGTGGCGAACGCGGTGCGGGCGAACGGTTCGGCCGAGCAGCTGCCGAACCTCATCGAGGCCGGCCTGTCCGGCAGCGCCCCGGTGCTGTTCGGAGCCGACGCCGGCCCGCTGGCCGGTGTGCGCACCGTGACCACCGACGGGGTGCGCCGGCGGGAGATCCAGTTCGGCCATCCGGGCTACCTCGCGGCCACCCTGACGGCCGGCCAGCCGTTCCAGCTGGCTCGGCCGGCCCACGACTACCTGCCCGCTGACGCCGGCCCGTTGTCGAGCTGGCAGTACGCCGGCATCGCCGACGTGCGCGCCTCGTCCGCGGGCTCGGACCCGGCCGCCTACGTCAACCGGGGGCCGGATCGTGCGCCCTGGTACGCGGTGGACGGCGATCCGAACACCGCCTGGGAGTCCGGCTCGGCCGACGGCGCGGTGGGCCAGTGGATCGAACTGGATCTGGCGGCGCCGGTGCGCGATCCGGTGGTGACCGTGCAGTTCGCCGGCCAGCCGGGGCAGAACCCGTCCGCGCTCACCGTCCGGACCGACGCCGGTACCACGACCACGGACGTGATCCCGGACGACCAGCCGCAGCGGCTGCCGGTGCCGGCCGGAGTCACCCAATCGATCCGGCTCACCGTGGCGGCGATGTCCGGCGGCGGCCACGGCACCGCGGTGGCGGTGGCCACCTTCGCGGTGGCCGGGGTGGATCCGCAGCGCTGGCTGACGGTGTCGGGCAGCGGTGATCCCGATGCGCTGGTCTTCTCCGCCGCGCCCGGCCGGCGCACCGGGTGCACCGCGGCCGGTCAGGCCAGTGGTTGCCGTCCGGGTCTGGCCCGGGCCGGTGAGGAGGACGACGGCATCTGGCGCCGGTTCAGCCAGTCCGCGGCTGCCGACTACCGGGTCTCCGGCACCGTGACGCCCCGGCCGGGACCGGCCCTGGACGCGCTACTGGATGCCGGTTCGGCGATCCGGGTCAGTGCTTCGTCCACCGCGAGCAGCGATCCGCGGCAACGGCCCGGGGCGGTGGTGGACGGGCTGTCCGAGACCACCTGGTCGGCGGCCGCCGGGGATCAGACGCCGACCCTCACCCTCCAGCTACGCCGGCCGGCCCGGATCACCGGGCTGGTGGTGCGAACGGCTCTCGATGCGCCGGTGTCCAGGCCGACCCGGTACCGGGTGAGCGCGGCCGGTGCGAGCTGGACGCTGCGGCCGGATGCCACCGGCCTGCTGGTTCTGCCCCGTCCGGTGTCGGCCGATGCGCTGACCCTGCAGATCCTGCAGAAGTCCGACAAGGTGAGCGGCGATGCGGTGAACGGAAGCACCGAGACGCTGCCGGCCGGCATCTCCGAGCTGAGATTGACCGGCACCGAGCTGCCCACGCCGGCCGGCGAGCTGGTGATCCCGTGCGGGCAGGGACCGGTGCTGACGCTGGACGGCAAGCAGCTGCGCACCACCGTGCGGGCCGACCTGACGACCGTGCTGGCCGGCGGCCCGCTGCCGGCGACGCCGTGCGGCAGTGCCACGGTGCCGGTCTCGGCGAGCAGGCACGAGCTCAGCTTCACCTCATCGGCGGCCGCGCAGGTCCAGCAGGTGGTGCTCAGTCGCGACTCCGGGTTCGGCGGCGGCTCGGTGTCCGGCAGCGGCTCGGTACCCGGTGGCGGAGCCGGGTCGACCGGCGCGCAGGTGCAGCACTGGGGGACTACCAGCCGGACGGTCCGGGTGGACGCACCGGTCGCCAGCCTGCTGGTGGTGCACGAGAACTTCAACGCCGGCTGGCAGGCGACGCTGGCCGGTCATCGGCTGCCCGCGGTCCAGGTGGACGGCTGGCAGCAGGCCTTCCTGCTGCCGGCCGGCGCACACGGGGTGGTCCGGCTGACCTTCGCACCGCAGCGCCAGTTCGCGGCCGGGCTCTGGCTGGGCCTGGCGGCCGCGGTCGCACTCATC
>DASUAC010000062.1:0-4969 GCA_035763985.1 Jatrophihabitans sp.
GGCGGTCTCCGGCACCCGGTCCAGGGTCAGCGCGTGCTCACTGGCGATCACCCGCTGCCCGTCCAGCTCCAGGCCCGGCAGGGTGCGCGAGTACGACCCGGTCGCCAGGATCACGTTGCCGCCGTTGTAGACGTCCGAACCGACCGTGACCTGCTTCGGCCCGGTCAGCCGGCCCTCGCCCTCGACGATGGTGATGCCACGACTGCGGATGAGCCCCTGCAGGCCCTTCCAGTTCTTGCTGACCACGCCGTCCTTGTACTTGTGCACCCCGGCCATGTCGATGCCGTCGAAGGTGGCGTTCACCCCGAATTGAGCACTCTCCCGAGCGCCGTCGGCGATCTCACCGGCATGCAGCAGCGCCTTGGTCGGGATGCATCCGCGATGCAGGCAGGTGCCACCGACCTTGTCCTTCTCGATCAGCGCGACGGACTTGCCCAACTCCGCCGAGCGCAGCGCCGCCGCGTAGCCGCCGCTGCCACCGCCGAGGATCACGACATCGAAGTTTTGTTCGCCTGGCACGACTGGAGTACTCCCGGTTCTGCTCGAAGCGGCGATGGTCATCGTTGCCCTCGAAAAGGACCACGAAGTCCGGCTCGGCAGCAGGCGCCGAGCCGGTTCCATCTTGTCACTCCGGCCGCCGCCTACAGCAGGCGGCTGCCGCCAGGCGGGCATCAGAGCCGACCGCCGTCACCGGGCATCGCTGCCGAATGCCGGACGGCGGCCGACTGCCCGGACGGCGGCCGACTGCCGCCACCGGGCATCGCTGCCGAATGCCGGCCGGCGGCCGAGCGCCGCCGTCGGCACCCCAGGCGCGGTTACGGCGTTTCTCAGTCGGGGCCGGCGTACCGATGAGACGATGTGCGCCGACGAGACGGACGTGCCGGTGAGCGACGGGGGAGGCGGCATGAGGCTGTTCGGCCGGCGCAAGCACCGGCCAGGCACGGTGCGTACCGGCACCGGGACGGACACCGGGCACCTGGAGGACTTTCTGCGCAGTCGGCACGGCGTGGAGGCCTATGTCGAACCGCGGACCACGGTGACCGACACCACCGTGCTGCTGGTGGCGCACGACGGGGAGTGGACCCGGCGGCGGGTGGACGGCCCGCAGGGCGCCGAATCGTTCGCCCGCCGGCACGGCTTGCCGCTGTACGACGCCGCGGTGGTGGGCTACCCGCAGCGGATGCGCGACTACAACGCCCGGCGCAAACAGCAGGGCTGAGCAACCGCGGGCAGCACCGGCGGCCGGCTCAGCGTGCGGCGAGCCCGTCCAGCGCGCCCAGGATGGTCCGGACGATGTAGCCGGTGGCGCCCACCGGGTAGTAGCCGGTGGGGGTGTCCCGGAAGGACGGGCCGGCGATGTCCAGATGCACCCACTCCACCCCGTCGGTGACGAAGTCGGCCAGGAACGTCCCGCCGATCAGCATCGACGCCCACTTGTCACCGGTGACGTTGACGATGTCGGCCACCGGCGAATCGAGCCGGCGGCGCAGTTCCGGCCCGAGCGGCATCGGCCAGATCGACTCACCGACCTCGGCCGCGATCGAGGCGACCCAGTCCCGGAACACCTCGCTGCCCATCGCGCCGGCCATGTGCTGGCCCAGCGCGATGACCTGGCCGCCGGTCAGGGTGGACGTCTCGATCAGGTAGTCGGGCCGGTCCTCGCAGGCCCGGCTGATGGCGTCGGCCAGGATCAGCCGGCCCTCGGCGTCGGTGTTGCCGACCTCCACGGTGCTGCCGTTGCGCATCCGCAGCACGTCCGAGGGCCGGTAGGACGTGCCGGAGATGACGTTCTCGGCCAGCGGCACGGTCGCGGTGACCGCCACCGGCAGCTTGAGCTTGGCCGCCGCGATCGCCGACTCGATGACCGCCGCCGCGCCACCCATGTCGGACTTCATCGCGGCCATGTCGACGTGCTTGATGTCCAGGCCGCCGGAGTCGAAGGTGATGCCCTTGCCGACCAGGGCGACCGAGGCACGGGGGTTGGCCGGCCGGTGGCTGAGCCGGACCAGCCTCGGCGGGGTGGCCGAGCCGCCGCCGACGGCGAGGATCGCGCCGTAGCCGCCGCGGCGCAGCGCCCGCTCGTCCAGCACCTCCACCGTCATCCCGGCCGCCTCGGCACGCTGCCGGGCGTAGTCGGCCAGCCACGGCGGATTGACGTGGTTGGCCGGGGTGTTCACCAGATCCCGGGTGTTGTTCACCGCCTCGGTGACGACCGCCGACCGGCGCAGCGCGGCGCGGGCCTTGGCGTTGCCCGGCTCGGTCACCACGATGTCCACCCGGCGCAGCTGCGTGCCGTCCGTCCCGGACTTGAACCGGGTGAACCGGTAGTTGCCCAGCAGCGCCCCGTCGCTGACGGCACCGGCCAGGTCCGGATCGGTCCCGTCACCGATCGCAACCGCGACCCGGCGGGCCTTGTCCACCGCGCGCAACGCCGCGCCGACCGCCCGCCGGACCGCCTCGGGGGCCAGTGCCTCCGGGGTGCCCCGGCCGAGCCCGGTGGCGAGCACCAGCGGCGGCCGGGTACGTCCCAGCGTCGGGATCCGGCACACCTCGTCGGGCTTGCCGGTGGCCTCCAGCGCGGTCAGGGCGGCGGTGAGCTGGCCACCGAGGGCCTCGTCCACCACCTGCGCGCCGGGTGCGGGCACGGCACCGCTATCGGTGGCCAGAGTGCCCACCACAAGCACGTCCGCCGACAGCGCGGCTCGCTGATCCACCAGGTGCACCGATGCCATGCGGCAACTCTAGGGGACCGCCGTCCGATGATCTGCTGCCACCTCGCCGATCTCCGCCGCCCCGGCAGCCCGGCGAAACCGTTGATCGCCTACCGTTGCGCCAGGGCCGCGAGCCCGGTCGGTCCGCCGGTCGCGGATCCGAGGGACGCAGCCGGCCGTACCAGGTCTGCCCGTACGCGGGCGGCCGGACGAGGAAGGAGCGCACGTGACCGAACTGCGTCGTTCGCCGCTGCACGACCGGCATGTCGACCTGGGCGCCAAGCTGGCCGACTTCGGTGGCTGGCAGATGCCGATCGAGTACAGCGCGATCGGTGGCGGCGTGATCGCCGAGCACACCGCGGTGCGGACCGCGGTCGGCGTGTTCGACGTCTCGCACCTGGGCAAGGCCACCGCCGCCGGCCCGGGCGCGCGTGCCTTCGTGAACTCCTGCCTGACCGCCGACCTCGGCAAGATCGCGCCGGGCCAGGCCCAGTACACGTTGTGCTGCGCCGAGGACGGCGGCGTGATCGACGACGTGTTCAGCTACCTGATCAGCGACGACGAGGTGTTCCTGATGCCGAACGCCGCGAACGCCCGGCGGGTGATCGGGCTGCTGGCCGACGCCGCCCCGGACGGCATCAGCGTCACCGATCAGCACGAGCAGTTCGCGGTCATCGCGGTGCAGGGCCCGAAGTCGCCGGAGGTGCTGCAGGCCCTGTCGCTGCCGACCGAGTTGGCCTACGTGTCCTTCGTGGACGCCGACTTCGACGGCCGGCCGGTGCGGGTCTGCCGCACCGGCTACACCGGCGAGCACGGCTATGAGCTGATCCCTGCCTGGGACGACGCGCTGAAGCTCTGGGACGCCCTGATCGAGACCGTCCGGCTGCACGGCGGCATGCCGGCCGGCCTCGGCGCCCGCGACACGCTGCGCACCGAGATGGGCTACCCGCTGCACGGCCAGGACCTCACCGAGCAGATCAGCCCGGTGCAGGCCGGTTCGTCCTGGGCGGTCGGCTGGAAGAAGGACCGGTTCTGGGGCCGGGACGCGCTGCTGGCCGAACGCGCCGCCGGGCCGGCGCGCAAGCTGCGTGGCCTGCTGGTCACCGATCGCGGTGTGCCGCGCGGGCAGATGAGCGTGCTCAGCCCGGACGGTACGGCGATCGGCCGGACCACCTCCGGCACCTTCTCGCCCACCCTGAAGCAGGGCATCGCGCTGGCCCTGATCGACACCGCCGCGGGCGTGCCGGACGGTGACCAGGTGCTGATCGACGTGCGCGGCCGCCGGCTGGCCGCCACCGTGGTGCCGCTGCCGTTCGTGGAATCCCATGTCCGGTAGGCCGGTCGCTCACCGGTAGCCGGCTGCGTTCAGTCGGCCGGCTGCGTTCAGCCGACCGGGTGTGGTCAGGCGGCCGGCTGCGTTCAGTCGGCCGGCTGCGTTCAGGCGGCCGGGTGTGGTCAGCCGGTGATCTCGTCCCAGGTGGCGGTGCCGGCCAGTGCCCGGGTGGCGGCCCGGAGCACCGGCAGCGCCAGCAGCGCGCCGACTCCCTCGTCGAGCTGGACGCCGAGCCGGAGCACCGGGGTGAGCCCGAGCCGGCGCAGGGCCAGTTCGTGCGCCGGATCGTCGGACTGCTGACCGGCCAGCCACCAGCGGACCGCCCGGGGGCAGGCGAGCTGGGCGATCAGCCCGGCGGCGCACGGCACCAGCCCGTCCAGCAGCACCGGCACCCGCCGGCAGGCGGCTCGGACCAGCAGCCCGGTCAACGCCGCGAGGTCCGCGCCGCCGGCCACCGCCAGCAGCCGGTACGGGTCGTTGCGATGCGGCCAGGCCCGGCGGCGGGCGTCCCGGACCGCGGCGCACTTGCGGATCCAGCCGGCGTCGTCGATGCCGTCTCCGCGGCCGATCACCCGGGCCGGCTCGGTGTCGGTCAGCACGGCCACCAGGGCGGCTGACGGGGTGCCGGCCGCCATGCCCAGATTGCCGGCCAGCAGCAGCTCCGCGCCGGTGGCGATCTCCTCGTCCGCCACGGCCATTCCGGCCTCCAGCGCCGCCGCAACCTGGTCCGGGTCGAGCGCGTCCTCGACGTCGATCCGGCCGCTGGACCGGCGCAGCCCGGCAGCGTCCCCGGCCGTCCCGGCAGCGTCTCCGGCCGTCCCGGCAGCGTCCCCGGCCGTCCCGGCCGCGGCGAGCGGGTCGCCGACGGCCCCGAGGTCGACCACCCGGACCGGCACCCCGGCGGCGACCGCGTTGACGGCGGCTC
>DASUAC010000063.1:0-6608 GCA_035763985.1 Jatrophihabitans sp.
CTGCCCTGCAGCCAGCCCCGGGTGAGCACCACGGCCTGGCTGACCGCGGTGAGCAGGCCGGCCACCGAACCGGCCTGGATGGTCGCGCTGTCCGGCTTGGCGACCATGCCGCCGAGGATGATCACCGCCGCCGCCGTGGCCAGGAACACCGCCACCGGCGGGCTGGCCTTCTCATGCGGCCGGCCGGCCAGCAACTGGTTCGTGATGAGCCCGGCGGCGGCCAGCACCAGCGCGATGCCGGCCGCCCCGGCACCCGAGTAGAAACCCGGCATGCCGCCACCGCTGTCACCGGCGACGCCGAACCAGCCGAGGAACCCCCACAGCACCATCGGCGCGGCCAATCCGGCCCCGATCACGTCCCACGGCCGGGCGCGTACCACGGGGGCAGCCGGAAGCTGGTCGAACTGGCTCATGGGACGAATCTAGCCCGGCCGGCCCGCGCCGGACGGCGCAGTCGGCCTGGCGTCAGCGCCGGGGCAGCTTGCCGCCGGTGTCGGAGAATCGCTTGTACGCCAAGGCGGTCCCGGCGATCACCGCGATCAACGTGATCCAGTAGCCGAAGCTGTGGCCCTTGTCGATCTTGATGCCGAATGCGCCGTTCAGCCCACCGGTGTCGCCCGGCACGATCAGCAGCGCCAGCAGCTCGCAGATCAGCGCGACCACATAGCCGCCGAGCACCGCGAGCCGGGTGGGGAACGGGAACCGGACCCGGGCGATCAGCTCGGCCGCCAGCACCAGGCTGGCGAGCAGCGCGACCAGCACCCCGAACCAGCCGAAGAAGCCGTGCCAGGCACTGACGCTGTCGCTCGCCTCGTGCACGCCGCCCACCGTCAGCGTGTACTTGTAGAAGTTGAACAGCGAGAAGATGAAGGCGACCACGCCGGCGGCGATGATGCCCCAATCCAGCGGGTTCACCGCGCGCGCGTCGAACTTCTGCCCGACCGGCCGGTCACCGAGCTGCTCGCCGTAACCGGCGGCGGCGGCCTGGAAGGCACCGGGCACGACCGGCGGCTGCTCCTGGTAGGCACCGGGCGGCGGCGCCTGGTAGGCGGCGGCCGGCGGTGGCTGGTACCCGGCAGGCGCCGCTTCGTACCCGGCAGGCGCCGCCTCGTACCCGGCAGCCGGCGGATACTGTCCGACGGCCGGCTGACCCGGCGTCATCGGCTGGCCGGCCGGCGTCTCGGCGCCCGGCGGCGGGTATCCGGACGACGGCTGGCTGCCCGCGGGCGGCAGGTTCCCGCCGGCGGGTGGCTCGCTGCCCGGCGGCGGTGGCACCGGAGCCGCGGCGTGCTCGGCCTGCCACTCGTCAGGACTGGACGGATCGCGCGGCGTTTCGGTCATGTGGCTCTCCTAGCGGCGGATTCATAGCGAACACACGGCCTTGCGGAGGCTCAAGCTATACCCCAGCCGCACCGGCCAACCAGAGGACGCGCCACAGCGACGGCCCCGGGCCGTGAACGTGCCACGCGGGCGAACCACCCATTGAGCCGTAAAAAGGACAAATCGCCGTCGGCGCGAGAACCGAGGCAGCCGTCCGGCAGGTCAGCTGAGCAGGTCAGCTGAGCAGGTCGCGCATCAGCCGGGCGGACTCCGACGGGGTCCGGCCGACCTGCACCCCGGCCGCCTCCAGCGCTTCCTTCTTCGCCTGCGCGGTGCCGGACGATCCGGACACGATCGCACCGGCGTGGCCCATCGTCTTGCCCTCGGGCGCGGTGAAGCCGGCCACGTAGCCGACCACCGGCTTGGTCACGTGCTCGGTGATGAAGGCCGCGGCCCGCTCCTCGGCGTCGCCGCCGATCTCACCGATCATCACGATCGCCTCGGTCTCCTCATCGTCCTGGAAGGCGCGCAGGCAGTCGATGTGGGTGGTGCCGATCACCGGGTCACCGCCGATGCCGACCGCCGAGGAGAAGCCGATGTCGCGCAGTTCGTACATCATCTGGTAGGTCAGCGTGCCGGACTTGGAGACCAGCCCGATCCGGCCCGCTCCGGTGATGTTGGCCGGGATGATGCCGGCGTTGGCCTTGCCGGGGCTGATCAGGCCCGGGCAGTTCGGGCCGATGATCCGGGTGCGTTCGCCCTTGCCGACGTTGTAGGCCCAGGCGCTGGTGGTGTCGTGCACCGGGACGCCCTCGGTGATCACCACGGCCAGCGGGATCTCGGCGTCGATGGCCTCGATCATCGCGTCCTTGGTGAACGCCGGTGGCACGAACAGCACCGTGACGTCCGCGCCGGTCTTGCCGATCGCCTCGGCCACCGAACCGAACACCGGCACCTTGGTGCCGTCCACGTCCACCGTCTCGCCGGCCTTGCGCGGGTTCACGCCGCCGACGATGTCGGTGCCGGAGGCGAGCATCCGGCGGGTGTGCTTCATGCCTTCCGAGCCGGTCATGCCCTGCACGATGACCTTGGAATCGGCGGTCAGGAAGATGGCCATCTGCGCTCAGGCTCCCGTGTTGGCTAGTTCGGCGGCCTTCGCGGCGCCGTCATCCATGGTCTCGGCCAGGGTGACCAGCGGATGCGCGGCGCTCTGCAGGATCCGGCGGCCCTCCTCGACGTTGTTCCCGTCCAGCCGGACCACCAGCGGCTTGCCGGCCGAGGCGCCCAGCATGGACAGCGCGGTGACGATCCCGTTGGCCACCTCGTCACAGGCGGTGATGCCGCCGAAGACGTTGACGAAGACCGACCGGACGGACGCGTCGCCAAGCACGATCTCCAGCCCGTTGGCCATCACCTCGGCCGAGGCGCCGCCGCCGATGTCCAGGAAGTTGGCCGGCTTCACGCTATGCCCTCCCTTTTGGGAATACTGCTCACCGGCATAGGCCACCACGTCCAGGGTGGACATCACCAGGCCGGCGCCGTTGCCGATGATGCCGACCTCGCCGTCCAGCTTGACGTAGTTGAGGTGCTTGGCCTTGGCCTTGGCCTCCAGCGGGTCGGCGGCCGCGACGTCCTCCAGCTCGGCGTGCCCGGCGTGCCGGAAGTCGGCGTTGTCGTCGAGTGACACCTTGCCGTCCAGCGCCAACACCTCGCCAGAACTGACCCGGGCCAGCGGATTGATCTCGACCAGGGTGGCGTCCTCGGCCACGAAGACGTGCCAGAGCTTGACCGCGGCCTCGGTGGCGGCGTCCAGCACCTCGTCCGGGAACTTCGCCTCGGTCAGGATCTCGCGGGCCTTGGCCGCGTCCACCCCGGCGGTGGCGTCGATCGGCACCCGGGCCAGCGCCTCCGGCCGCTCGACGGCCAGCTGCTCGATCTCCATGCCGCCCTCGGCCGAGGCCATCGCCAGGAACGTACGGTTGGCCCGGTCCAGCAGGTAGGAGAAGTAATACTCCTGCTCGATCTGCGCCCCGGGGTCGACGAGCACCCGGTGCACGGTGTGGCCCTTGATGTCCATGCCGAGGATCGCCTCAGCGGCGGCGTACGCCTCGTCCGGCGTCTTGGCCACCTTGACCCCGCCGGCCTTGCCCCGGCCGCCGGTCTTCACCTGGGCCTTGACCACCACCACGCCGCCGAGCCGTTCGGCGATCTGGCGGGCCTGCTCCGGGGTGTCGGCGACCTCGCCCAGGCCGACCGGCACGCCGTGCCCGGCGAACAGTTGCTTCGCCTGGTACTCGAACAGATCCACGTCGCTTCCTCACCGTCGAAGGAGCGCTGCCATCCGCTGCCGCGACCGGCTCGGACTCGCCGGGGTGCAGCGGAACTACAGCCGCCCGCCAGGCTAGCCCCAGGCTGGAGACCGGCGCAGGGCGGCACGGGCAGGTGTCGGCCAGCGCACACCAACGGCCGTCCGATGTGCCACAGTGGAGGAAAGGGGGTATTGAACGCCGGACAGCGCGGAGGTGAACCAGGTGGCCGATACCGGCGGTGGGTGGCGGATATCCCGAGCACTGCTCGCTGCCAGCCGGGCCACCGGCGAGGAGCTGGCCTGGCTGGCCGCGCATGCGGTGACCTACCCCGCCGGCCTGCTCGCCGAACGTGCCGACCTGGTCGACCGGCGCTACCGGACGGACTCGCTGTCGCCGCTGATGCGCGGGCTGATCACCGAGGACATCAACGCCGCGGGCCGGCCGATCCTGCTGGTGCACGGCATCGGCGACAACCGGTCGGCCTTCTCGGTGCTGCGCCGCACCCTGCGCCGGCGCGGCTACGGCCGGGTCAGCACCGTCAACTACTCGCCGCTGACCTCCGACATCCGGCATGCCGCGACCGACCTCGGCCGGCAGGTGGAGCGGATCTGCGCGCAGACCGGCTACGACCAGGTGTTCGTGGTGGGCCATTCGCTGGGCGGCATCATCGCCCGCTACTACGTGCAGTGCCAGGGCGGCGACCAGCGGGTGCACACCCTGGTGACGCTGGGCTCGCCGCATGCGGGCACCCACCTGGCCCGGCTCGCGCCGCTGTTCCGGGTGGCCCGGCAGCTGCTGCCGGGCTCGGACCTGATGCGGGAGCTGGCCGCCCCCGCGCCGCGGTGCACCACCCGCTTCGTAGCCATCTACTCCAATCGGGACGAAATGGTGCTGCCGAACCGGAGCGCCCGGCTGGACCACCCCGACCTGTCGGTGACCCGGCTGGCGGTGCCCGGCGTCGGGCACCTGGCGTTGCTGGTCAACGGCGCGGTGATGCATGCGGTGGCCGGTGCGCTGGTCGTCCGTGACCTGGTGGACGAGATCCGCGCCACGCCGCCCGCCAGCTGATTTGTGATCGAGTTTGGCCTGTATTGAGCTGGCGAAACCCGCTCAGTACCGGCGAGTTCAACTTGCTTCGGGGCAACTCCTCCGTTACGGTTCTGCATCGTCGCCGTGAACGATGTATCAAACGGCATCGTTCCGGGTAAGCGTTCGAATTTCTCCGTCAGAGAATACGGTGAAGGAGCATGCGTGGGTCGTCATAGCGCTCCACGCGCGGCCGATGTTATCGCCGCAGCAGCCCTCACCAATCCCCCGCCCACCGGTCGGCATCGGCATGCCGCGCCCAAGCCGGCCTGGCGCCGGGCGCACGTGGTGCCCACCGCGGCAGTCGTGCTGACCCTGTTCGTCGGCTCGGACGCGCTGCACCTGTCCGGCGGGGTCGGCCATGCCGACGCGCTGAACAAGGGGGCGGCCGACGTCGAGGGCGGCACCGACCTCTCCGCGCTGGCCTCCGGGTCGGCGGCGAGCCAGCTGATCGCCAGCGGCCAGCGGGTGTCCCGGTCCAGCCGGACCTCGGTGCTGGCGGGCGGCAGCGTCTACACCTACCAGGCCCGGCCCGGGCTACCGGCGCTCAACCCGGACAAGACGGTGCCGGGCGTCTGGGTACGGCCGAGCGCCGGGCCGGAGACGTCCTGCTTCTGCATGCGCTGGGGCGTCATGCACGAGGGCATCGACCTGGCCGGCCCGATGGCTCACCGATCGTCGCGGTCGGCGACGGCGTGGTGGTGGCGGCCGGACCGGCCGAGGGCTTCGGGCTGTGGGTGGTCATCCGGCACGACAACGGCGACTTCTCGGTCTACGGCCACATGTACCACTACTACGTGACGGTGGGCGAGCAGGTGAAGGCCGGCCAGCACATCGCCGACATCGGCGACAACGGGCAGTCCACCGGGCCGCACCTGCACTTCGGCGTGATGCACGGTGCCTTCATGGGCCCGTACATCGACCCGATCCCGTGGCTCAAGGCGCGCGGCATCGAGATCGGCGGCTACACCCCGGACGGCTGACCGCTTTGGCCGGCCGCTTCGGCTGACCGCTGGGGCCGGCCGCTTCGGCTGACCGCTGGGGCCGACCCGTCCGAGCCGCCGGTTCGCTGCATCAGCCATACTCGCTGTGCCGGGTCTGTCGGTAGTCGTCCGAGGAGAGCATGCTGAGCGACCTCGCGGTCAAGCGCCGTTCGCTGCCCGCCCTGGAGCTGCCGGCGAGCATCGTCGCCGAGGGCCGGCATGCGATCGCGCTGCGCTGGGTGCTGTCCCGCGCGCTGGTGCTGGCGATCCTGGTGTACGCCCGCGAGGACGGCGTGTCCGGCGACGTGTCGTACTACGCCACCAGCCTGCACCAGCTGTTCTCCGGAGCCGGGCTCGGTAACACGCTGCAGGAGTATCCGCTGCCGGTGCTGCTGGTGCTGCTGCCGCCGTTCCTGCTCGGCGCGCTCAACCAGGTCGCGTTCACCATCCTGTTCACGCTGTCCATGCTGCTGGTCGATGCCGGCTTCACCGGCCTGCTCTGGCGCGGCGACGGCCGCCGGCGCGGGGACGCGGTCAACCTGTGGCTGTGGTTCGTACCGGCGCTGGGGCCGCTGGCCTACTTCCGGTTCGACCTGGTGCCGGCGGTGCTGGCCGGCGGTGCGGTGCTGGCCGCGATCCGCCGGCCGCGGCTGGCCGGTGTGCTCACCGCGCTCGGCGCGGCGTTGAAGCTCTGGCCGGTGGTGATGCTGCCGACCTTCCTGCTCCGGCGCTCCGACCGCCGGCCGGTACTGCTCGGCTTCGTGCTGACCGGGCTCGTGGTGGGCGGGCTGTCCCTGGCGATCGGCGGCCCGCGCCGGACCTTGTCACCGCTGCACTGGCAGTCGGCCCGCGGCCTGCAGATCGAGTCGATCGCGGCCACCCCGCTGATGGTGGCCCGCGCGGTCCACCC
>DASUAC010000064.1:0-2567 GCA_035763985.1 Jatrophihabitans sp.
GGTCGGCGTGGCCGAGGTCCGGCGCCGCCACGCGATCCTGCCGAGCGTGCTGGTGGGCTCGGTCCCGCTGCTGATCACCGTCGCCGCGTACGTCGCCGGACTCGTCCCTGGGCAGATCGGCCAGTATCTGGCAGCACTCCCGGTCGGCTGCGCCGGGCTGGCCGGCTGCACCGCAGCTCTGTGCTGGCTGCGTCGCGGCGGGCGTGGCTGGCCGGGGGCGCTGGGCTGCCTCGGTGGTTGCGGCGAGCTGGCCGGGGCAGGGCTGTTCGTGACCGCCGGCACCGGTCTGGGGAGCACCAACGACGGCTGGGACGCGCTGGGCTATCTACTCCTCGGCTTCCTCTGCTCCGTCGTCGGCTGTGCGCTGATGCTGATCGGCGCCATCGCGATGATCGTGTCCCTGCGCCGCTCGGCCACGGTCAGGTCAGCAGCAGCGTGCCCAGCCGGCGGGTGGTGATCCGCAGCCCGATGGCGGTCATCGCCGCGAAGCACGCGATAACCCTGCCGGGCCCGGCCGAGACCACGTGACGGTCCCACGCCGAGCACCGGCCGGCCGCGCGCGTCAGCGTGCGGTGGAGTCAGTAGCGTGCGGAGGTGCCTCGCGGTGATCGGGTCAGGGTGCCGGGGTCTGCAGAGCGGCCAGTGCGTCCGAAGCCGCGGTGAGGTCCTGCCGGGCGACCGCCAGCGCCTCCACCGAGCTGACCAAGCTGGCGTGGGCCGACGCGCCAGCGGCTCTCAGCTGGGCGGCGCTGGGGCTGGCCGGGATCGCCAACGCGGTGTCGGTGGCAGCGGTCGCGTCGGTTTGCGCCTGGCCCACCTGGGTGGCCAGGTCGGCGAGTAGCGCGTCGACGGCGCTGACATCGGTGCCGTCGAGCGCGGCCGCTGCCGCGTCATCGTCAACCGCGGCGGCCTCGGTGGTCAGTTCCGCTGCCGCGGCCTGGACGTGCGCAGCGCCCGAGACCAGCTGGTACTGCAGCACGGCACCCTGCACGGTGCCGCGGCCCGCCGCGACCGCCGCCCGGATCGCCCCGGCGGAGGTTGCCGTCGTCACCGCGGCATCGTCGGCGGCCAGGGCCGCGAGATCGGCGCTGCCGGCCGTCGCCAGCGTGGCCTTGTCGGCATCGGACAGGGCGGTCGACGCGGCTTCGGCAGCCGCGATGCGCCGGGTCTGGGCAGCGCATGCTGCCAGCGCCTGATGGGCACCCTTGCGCATGCCCGCCAGCTTGTCCGCGGGCTTGTGCGGAGCCGGGTGGCTGGCCGCGAGCTTGCGCGGAGCCGGGTGGCTGACCGCGGGCTTGCCGTGGGCCTTGGGGGCCGCATCCGCCGAAGCCGCGGTGCCGACAACGCCACAGGTCAGCAGCAGTGCCGCCGCACCGGCCGTGGCGATACGAGAAAAGGGGGTCATGGAGCCTCCAGCCTGATTACCGTCAGCTACCAATCGACCGGCCGAGAGCAGTTCTTAGTGACTGTATGTAATAAAATGCCGGCTGGCGGAGTCCCTACCGACACCGTCGGCGCCGTTCGCCGGCGTATCAGGGATACGCCGACGGTGAGCCGGCGCGGCGACTTCACCGACGGTGAGCAGGCGCGGCTGCTCGGTGCCTCGGCGCTGATCGTGTCCCTGCGCCGCTCGGCCACGGTCAGGTCAGCAGCAGCGTGCCCAGCCGGCGGGTGGTGATCCGCAGCCCGATGGCGGTCATGGCCGCGAAGTAGCCGAGGTGCCAGAGCAGCCCGGCGTGGATGTCGCCCACCGCCAGGCTGCGCATCAGCACCACCGCATGGTTCAGCGGCAGGCACTCCACCACGAACCGCAGCCACAGCGGGTAGGCGTTCAGGCCGTAGAAGGTGCCGGAGAACAGGAACATCGGCAGCGTGATCAGGGTGATCAGCTGCAGGTCCTGCCAGCCGCGCAGATAGGTGGTGACCGCCATGCCGACCGCGGCGAAGCCGAAGCCGACCCCGAGCGCGGTGGGGATCAGCAGCAGCGCCCACGGTGACAGCACCAGATGCATGGTCAGCATCACCAGCACGAAGCCGACCGCGTACAGCCCGCCCCGGCTGACCGCCCAGCCGATCTCGCCCAGCGCCACGTCCAGCACGCCGAGCGAACTGGCCAGCATGCTGTCGTACAACTTGGCGTACTTCATCTTGAAGAACACGTTCATGGTCGAGTCGGCGATCGCCCCGTTCATCGCCGAGGAGGCCAGCAGCGCCGGGGCGATGTACTGGGCGTAGGTCAGCGGATGGCCGTTCGGTGCGGTCACCCCGCCGACCAGCTTGCTCAGCCCGGCGCCGAAGGACAGCAGGTAAAACAGCGGCTCGAAGAAGCCGGAGAAGATGATCAGCCAGCCGCGCCGGTAGACCAGCGCCGAGCGTTCCAGCAGCACCCACGGCCGGCCGGCGTAGCTGCCTACCGGCACGATCCGGAGCAGCACGCTGCCCCGCCGGTATGGCCGGGCCTCGGTGGCCGGGGCAACGTCCAGCCTGCTCATCGCTGCACCTGGCTCTTCGCGCTAGCGCTCATCGCCGATTCGCTCCGCTCCTCGCCGCTATGCGGCTGCGATGCT
>DASUAC010000065.1:0-10822 GCA_035763985.1 Jatrophihabitans sp.
TGCAGTACGCGGCCATGCAGAAGCTCGGCGTTGATGTCACGGTGCTGGTGCCGTCGGCCGAGAACGTGATCTCCGGCACCGCGATGCGCCCGTCCGACGTGATCGTGCAGTACGGCGGCCGGACCACCGAGGTCGGCAACACCGACGCCGAGGGGCGGCTGATCCTGGCCGACGCGCTGGCCTACGCGGTCGATCGGCTCAAGCCGGACGTCCTGATCGACGTGGCGACGCTGACCGGGGCGATGCGGATCGCGCTCGGCACCGAAACCGGCGGCTTCTTCGCCAACGACGACACGCTGGCCGCCGCGCTGGCCGAGGCCTCGGCGGCGACCGGCGAGCGGCTCTGGCGGATGCCGCTGGAGCACGCGTACGCGCATCGGCTTGAATCGCCGGTGGCCGACTCCCGCAACGATCCGGGCAGCCCGGGCGCCATCACCGCGGCGCTGTTCCTGCAGCAGTTCGTCGGCGATGCCTGCTGGGCGCACCTGGACATCGCCGGCCCGGCCCGGGCCGCCTCGGAGACCGCGCTGTTCAGCCGGGGCGCCACCGGCTTCGCGGTCCGGCTGCTGGGCAGCTATCTGGAGTCGCTGGCCGGCGACAGCGAGTGAGCCTCGCAGCGTTAGCAAGGAGCGGAGCGCGGAGCCGGCCCGGTGACGTCGGCCGGCGGCAGCGAGTGAGCCTCCCAGCGGGTTGACCTACCGGCCGTCCGGCTGCCGGGGCAGCTCCGGCTACCGGGGCAGGTCCGGCTACCGGGGCAGCTCCGGCGCTGCCAGCCGGGCATGCAGGTGCATGTCATGCCAGCCGTCGGCGTGCCAGCCCTGCTGCCGCCGGGTGCCCTCGTAGTCGAACCCGGCCTTCCCGGCGACCCGGCAGGAGGCCGGGTTGTCCGTCGCATGGCTGAGCTCCAGCCGGTGCAGGCCGATCTCGGCGAACATCCAGTCGGCCACCGCCCCGACCGCCCGGGCCGCGATGTTCCGCCCGCGAGCTGCCGGCACCGTCCAGTAGCCGACCTCGGCGTGGCCCTCGGCCAGGTCGATGCCGCGCAAGCCGGCCCGGCCGACCACGCTGCCGGCTCGGGTGACCGCCCAGTCCGCGCGGGTTTCGGCCTGCCAGTGGCCCGGCCAGCACGCCAGCCAGGCCAGCGCCTCGTCCCGGGTCATCGACCGGACGTGCCAGCGCTGGATCGCCGGATCCCGGTACGCCTCGACGACCGCGTCGGCATCGTCGAGCTGCCACGGCCGCAGCAGCAGCTCGTCGACCGGCAGCGTCGGCTGCGGCCGGCTGCGCAGCCTCCCGGCCGGCACCGCCGGCGGAACCAACCCGGGCATCGACCTAGGCGCTCAGCGCAGCGACTCGTACAGCCGCACGGTGCGTTCGGCGATGGCGTGCCAGCCGTACTCGGCGACCGCCCGATCGCGGCCGGCAAGCCCCATCGCGGCGGTCCGGGCCGGGTCGGCGAGCAGCGCATTGGTCGCGGCGGCCAGGTTCTCCTCGAATCCCCGCGGATCGTCCGGGTCGTAGTCCACCAGCAGGCCGGTCTTGCCGTCGACCACCACGTCCGGGATGCCGCCGACCCGGGACGCCACCACGGCCGTCTCACAGGCCATCGCCTCCAGGTTGACGATCCCCTGCGGCTCGTAGATGGACGGACAGACGAACACCGTGGCGGCGGTGAGCAACTGGAGCAGATCGTCCCGTGGCAGCATCTGCTGGATCCACACCACGCCGTCCCGTCCGGCCCGCAGTTCGGCCACCGCCGCGGTGATCTCCGCGGCCAGTTCCGGGGTGTCCGGCGAGCCGGCGCACAGTGCCAACTGGGCCTCCGGGGCGAAGCCGGCCGCCGCCCGGACCAGGTGGCCGACGCCCTTCTGCCGGGTGATCCGGCCGACGAACAGCACGATCGGCCGGTCGGTGCGTAATCCGTACCGCTCCAGCGCGTCCCGCTCCGGCACCGGCCGGTACAGGTCGGTGTCGATGCCGTTCGGAATGATGTGCA
This sequence comes from Jatrophihabitans sp., assembly GCA_035763985.1. GTDB lineage: Bacteria > Actinomycetota > Actinomycetes > Mycobacteriales > Jatrophihabitantaceae > Jatrophihabitans_A. Next base: position 1,997 of record DASUAC010000065.1, read on the forward strand.
CCCGCTCCGGATCCAGCCCGGGATAGATGGTGAGGATGTCCTCGCGCATGCCGGTGCTCACCGCGATGACCGCGGCAGCCGACTGGTAGCCGATGCGCTCGGCCCAGCACGACAACCGGTACCCGCCGGCCAGCTGCTCGGCCTTCCAGGGCCGCATCGGCTCCAGCGAATGTGCCGTCACCACATGCGGAATCTCGTACAGCAGGCCGGCCAGATGGCCGGCCAGGTTGGCGTACCAGGTGTGTGAGTGCACCAACTCGGCACCGGCCAGCCGGCCGGCGATCTGCACGTCGATGCCGATGGTGCCCAGCGCCGGGTTGGCCCCGGCCAGCCCGGCCGGCGTCCGGTAGGCATACACCTCCGGCTCGTCCCGGTCGGCGCCGAAGCAGTGCACCTGCACGTCGATCAGCTTGCGCAGTTCGCGGACCAGGAACTCCAGATGCACGCCCGCGCCGCCGTAGACCTCCGGTGGGTATTCGCGGCTGATCATCGCGGCGCGCATGTGCCCAGGTTAGCCGCCCCCGCGCCGGGCGTACCGGTGCGACCAGCCCCGGACGCGCACCGCTGTGCCAGTTTGCCGGCGAACGTTAAGGTGACCGCATGGCAGCACCTGTGCGGGTCCTCGGCATCGTGCTGGCCGGTGGCGAGGGCAAGCGGCTGTGGCCGCTCACCGCCGACCGTGCCAAGCCGGCGGTGCCGTTCGGCGGCAACTACCGGCTGATCGATTTCGTGCTGTCCAACATGGTGAACGCGGGCTTCCTGCGGATCTGCGTGCTCACCCAGTACAAGTCGCACTCGCTCGACCGGCACATCACCCAGACCTGGCGGATGTCGACCGTGCTGGGCAACTACGTCACGCCGGTGCCCGCCCAGCAACGGCTGGGCCCGCGCTGGTACACCGGCAGCGCCGACGCGATCCTGCAGTCGATGAACCTGATCACCGACGATCGGCCCGACCACATCGTGGTGTTCGGCGCCGACCACGTCTACCGGATGGATCCCAAGCAGATGCTGGACCAGCACATCGCCTCGGGTGCCGCGGCGACCGTGGCCGGCATCCGGGTGGCCCGGGAAACGGCCAGCCAGTTCGGCGTGATCGACGCCGCGGCGGACGGCAAGGTGCTGCAGTTCTTGGAGAAACCCGCCGATCCGCCCGGCTTGCCGGACGACCCGGGGTGCAGCTTCGCCTCGATGGGCAACTACATCTTCACCACCGACGCGCTGGTCGAGGCGCTGCGGGCGGACGCCGAGGATCCCACCTCGGTGCACGACATGGGCGGCTCGATCATGCCCTGGATGGTCGAGCGGGGACAGGCATCGGTGTACGACTTCAGCCACAACAACGTGCCCGGCTCGGAGGATCGCGACCGCGGCTACTGGCGAGACGTGGGCACCATCGACGCCTACTACGACGCGAACATGGACCTGGTCAGCGTGCACCCCATCTTCAACCTCTACAACCAGGCCTGGCCGATCTACACCCACCACCAGCAGCTGCCGCCGGCCAAGTTCGTCGACGGCGGCCTGGCCCAGGAGTCCATCGTGGGCGCCGGGGCGATCATCTCCGGATCCACCGTGCGCAGCAGCGTGATCTCGGCCAACGTGAAGATCCGCAACGGCGCGTACGTGGAGGGCTCGGTGATCATGGACAACACCGTGATCGGCGAGGGCGCGGTGATCCGCCGGGCGATCCTGGACAAGAACGTGGTGGTGGCCCCGGGTGCCCACATCGGGGTGGACCTGGACAGCGACCGGCAGCGCTACCACGTCTCCGACAGCGGCGTGGTGGTGCTCGGCAAGGGCGAACGTGCCAGCTGAGCCGGCGGTCGGCTGGGATCTGGACGAGCAGGTCGCCGGCTGGCCCGGCCTCGATCGGCTGACCGGCGAGGTGACCGCCGACGTCTGCGTGATCGGCCTCGGCGGCAGCGGGCTGGCCGCGGTCGGCGAGCTGCTCCGGCGGGAGCTGTCGGTGGTGGGCCTGGACGCCGGCCGGGTCGCGGCCGGGGCGGCCGGCCGCAACGGCGGGTTCCTGCTGGCCGGCCCGGCGATCTCGGTGCACCAGGCCGCCGACGGCTGGGGGTTGCCGGCCGCGCTGCGGCTGTACCGGCAGACCCTGGCCGAGATCGACACGCTGGCCGAACTGCTCGGCCCCGAGGTGATCCGGCGGGTCGGCTCGTTGCGGCTGGCCGGACTGCCCGGTGAACCGGCCGATGCCGCCGAGCAGGCGGACCGGGAGCGTGAGCTCGCCGACTGCCGGCACCAGTTGGCGGTGATGACCGAGCTGGGGTTGCCGGCACAGTGGTATTCCGGCGAGCTGGGCGAGGGATTGTTCCTGCCGCAGGATGCCGCGATGAACCCGGCCCGGCGGGCGTTGGGACTGGCCGCGCACTATCGCCGATCGGCCGGCTTGTTCGAGAATTCCCGAGCGCTGGCGATCGAAGGCCGCACGGTACGCACCCCGCACGGCAGGGTCTCGGCCGGTCTGGTGATCGTCGCGGTGGACGGCAAGCTGGAGTTGCTGCTGCCCGAACTGGCCGGCCGGGTACGTACCGCCCGGCTGCAGATGCTGGCCACCGCGCCGGTACGTCCGGGCCGGTTGCCGTGCCCGGTGTACGGCCGGTGGGGTTACGACTACGCCCAGCAGGACGCGGCCGGCCGGCTGTACGTCGGCGGCGGCCGGGACACCGACGTCGAGAACGAATGGACCACCGACACCAGTCCCAGCCCGGCGGTGCAGGCCTGGATCGAGCGGATCGCGGCCCGCTTCGCCGGCGGCCCGGCACCGGTCACCCATCGCTGGGCGGCCTCGGCCGGCTACACCCCGGACGGACGGCCGATCGTGGCCGAGGTACGTCCCGGCGTGATCGCCTGCGGCGGCTACAGCGGCACCGGCAACCTGGTCGGCCCGGTGGCCGCGCGGGCCGCGGTGGCGCTGGCGCTGGACGGCATCAAACCCGACGAGTGCTTCAGCGACTGACCGGTCGGGCTTACCAGAAGATGTCCGGCTGATCCGGAGATGTCCGGTTGCTCTAGAAGACGCCAGCGTGGCCCGGAGGCGGTCAGGCCCCGGTCCCGTCCTGGCCGGCCGGCGCCGACGGCCGCCGGGCGACCCGCTCGGCCGGGTGCCGCAGCCGTTGCAATACCTGATCGACCCGGCGCTGCTGGGTCTGCTGACGCTTGGCCTCGGCCACCCAGGTGGCGTACTCCCGGCGATGGGCGAAGGCCAACTTGTCGAAGGCGGCCTTGGCCTCGGCATCTGCCCGCAGCGCCGCGGCCAGCGCCTCCGGCAGCTTGACCACCCGCGGTTCCGGATCGGTCTCGATCTCGATCTCGAGCAGGTCGCCGAGTTCGATGCCGGCCTGTTTGCGGATTGCGGCGGTGAAGCCGAGGTAGCTGTAACCGCCGTACACGGCCAGCCGCGACCGGTACGGCACCCCGTTCACGGTGCCGCGAACCGGCGCGCGGCGCAGCGGAAAGTTCTCGGCGATGTCCGGTGGCACCGCGACCCAGCGGCCGTTGCCGTTGGCGGACTGCAACTCGGCCTGGAATCGCATGCGGGCAGGATATCGCCGCCGCCGTGGCCGCCGAGGCCGGATCGGCAGATGGCCGGCAGCAGCTGGTTCGTATCGGATTTGCAGGTCAGGACGTGCAAATCCGATACGCGACAAAACGCAACCTGCGCGGGCGGCAGGTCAGGTGGTGTAGGCCGAGTTGAGATGCACGTACCCGGCGGTCAGATCGCAGCCGTAGGCAGTGAACGTCCCGTCGGCGATCCGCAGGTCCACCCCGATCGATACGGTGTCGGCCGACATCAGCTCGCGCAGCCCGGCCAGCTCCGCGGCGTCCGGCAACTCCGGGTAGACCCAGCGATCGCACAGCTGCACCCGTACCCGGTCGGGCGAGATGTCCAGCTCGTCGGAGCACTTGCCGACCGCCATCACCACCCGGCCCCAGTTGGGGTCGGCGCCGTGCACCATGGTCTTGACCAGCGGGGAGTTGACGATCGACTTGGCGACCCGCTTGGCCTGCGCATCGTCGCGCGCCCCGGTGACCGTGACCGTGAGCAGCTTGCTGGCGCCCTCCCCGTCCCGGGCGATCTGCTCCACCAGGTGCAGGGCCACCTCGGTGAGCGCGGCCTGGAACGCAGGGGCCGGCACCGGGCCGGCTAGCCCGTTGGCGAAGATCGCCGCCGTGTCGCTGGTGGAGGTGTCGGTGTCGATGCTCAGCGCGTTGAAGCTCACCCCGACGACGGCGCGGAACACCCGGTCCAGCTCGGCGGCGGGCAGCTCGGCGTCGGTGAAGAAGAAGGCCAGCATGGTGGCCATGTCCGGTTCGATCATGCCGACGCCCTTGGCCATGCCGGCGATGCGTGCCTGGCCCACCCGGCCGAAGACCAGCTTCGGCCGGGTGTCGGTGGTCATGATGGCGGTCGCGAAGTCCTGCCAGCTGCCCGGTTCCGGCCACGGCGCGGACAGCCGCCGCCGCATCTCTTCGATCGGGTAGCGGCGGCCGATCACGCCGGTGGAGGCCACCAGCAGCGGGCCGGTCGCGCCGGCTCCACGGCCGGCCAGTTGCTGCAACTCGGCGGCGTCGGCCGCACCGGCCGCGCCGGTGGCCACGTTGGCATTGCGGGAGGCCACCACGACGCCCTGCGGTTCGGCGACGCTGCGGCTGAGCGTGACGCTGGGCCCGGCGAACCGGGAGCGGGTGTAGACCGCGCTGGCGGTGCAGCGGTGTTGGCTAACCGCGACCGCCAGATCATGCCGGCCGTCGCCGGCGATACCCGCATCGAGGGTGTAGACCCGGAAACCGTCCGGGCAGTTCCGCTCAGCCGTCATGCTTCTCGCTTTCGCACCGTGTCCGGCCCGGTCATCCGGACCACTCGGCGCCTCATCCCCGGTCGGGCCCACCCCGCCCCTGCGGTCAGGGTGACTGCGCATTGTCCTCGGTGGGCGCTCCAACCTGAGAGCGGTGCCAGATTTCCAGTCGTGACAACAGATCACAGCCTATGTACTGTCTAGGCGAACCGACTGCTTTAGTTCCAAATGACGTTGCTCAACATGGTGTCACCCCCTCGCCGGTGTGGCCGATAGTAGGGAGTTGTGGTGAGGGCGGTGGTCAGCTGGTCGCTTTGGCGATTACCGGCTGTCGCCATCGCCTGGATCCTCACGGTGGACGTCGGCGTCATCGCATTAGCGGTCGCTGCACGCGGCCCGGTGGACCGGGCCACTATCAACTTGAGCATCTTGCTGGCATCTCTCAGTGTCGCCTTCTCGCTTGCTTCCTTCAAATGGGACGCTATACGCCGAGTATTGATGGACGGCGCCCAACTCAATGTCCAGATCAACCTGCTGGCTATCTGGGATTTTGCTGCCGCCGTTTTATTGCCACTTCATTTGGCTGCCGCCGTAGTGGTGGTCGGATCGGTCGCAGAACTGCCTATCCGGCGTATCACGGGGCCTAGCAAACCATATCGATACGTTTACAGCACAGCATGCACGTTGACCGCGGCTATGACCGCGCATTTCTGTGTATCGCTGCCGATCCCCGAATTGGCGGGCCTCGCACTGGCCGCTATCGCCTACATTCCGGCCGAGGTACTCATGCTGTCCTCGGCCGTCGTGCTATGCCGTGAATTCCAAGCTGCGAAGCATTTGCTTCGACCGGCCACTTATCTGGTCGAGGCGCAGACAATCGTCATCGCGCTGATCCTGGTCGGCATCCAGTATTTCGACGTACCGCTCGGCTGGCTGTCACTGCCGGTGGCGCTGATGCTGCAGCGGCACGTGGTGCTCTTCCGGCTGCGGCAGGGCCGCGATCCCAACGTGCGGCCGATGGAAGCCGGTCCCTGGATGCTCATCGCGCGGGTCGTGGTGGAGGCCTGCCATGCCGCGGCGGTGCTGCGGGTGGACACCGCCGACCCGCAGGCCGCGGCCCTGGTCGCACAGCTGCAGGCGGGCTGCGATGCCATCGGCTGGTGTGACGGCGGCCTGGCCATCCTGCTCGCCGACTGCCCCGGCCCGAACGCCGACTCGCTGGCCAACCGGATGCGTTCGGCCTTGCGGTACAACGGCATCTCGGCCCAGGTGGTGGTGGCGGCCAAGCCCCGAGACGGCGCGGTGCTGGCGGATCTGCTGACGGTCGGGGAGGCCGAGCTGATCGCGCGCCGGGCGGCTGCCCGGGAGGACGAGCGGGCGGCCCTGGATCCGCCGCCGGCCACCGAGCCACCGGCTGGCGAACCGTACTGGCCGGATGCCGCCTGCTGAGGTGGCCAGGCAAGATTGACCGGGTGAACCCCGAGACGCTGGCTGCCGAGCTGCGCCGGGCCGGGATCGGCCAGGTGGATGCCTCGTCCCGGCGGCGGGCCGAGTACTCCTCCGACGCGTCCAACTACCGGCTGGTGCCGCAGGTGGTGGTCTTCCCGCGCGATGCCGAGGAGGTGGCCGCCGCACTGCGGGTGGCCCGGGAGACCGGCACCCCGCTGGTGGCCCGCGGCGCGGGCACGTCGTGTGCCGGCAATGCGGTCTCGGACGGCATCCTGCTCGACTTCTCCCGGTGGATGAACCGGCTGGTGTCGCTGGATCCGCAGGCCCGGACCGCGATGGTGCAGCCCGGCATGATCCTGGCCGACCTGCAACGGGCCGCGGCCGGGCACGGGCTGCGGTTCGGCCCGGATCCGTCCACCCAGGCCCGCTGCACGATCGGCGGCATGATCGGCAACAACGCCTGCGGCGCGCACGCGCTGGCGTACGGCAAGACCGCCGACAACGTGGCCGAACTGGCGCTGCTGCTGGCCGACGGCCGGTCGCTGCGGGCCGGCCGGCTGGCCGAGCTGGCCGATCCGGTGGGCACCGGGCTGTCGGCGTTGGTGGCCGGCAACCTGGCGGTGATCCGCACCGAGTTCGGCCGGTTCCCCCGGCAGGTGTCCGGATATTCGATGCAGCACCTGCTGCCCGAGTCCGGCGGTGAGCTGGCCCGGTTCCTGGCCGGCACCGAGGGCAGCCTGGCCGTGCTCACCGAGGCCACCGTGCGGCTGGTCGAGGCCGCCCCGCACACCGCGCTGGCAGTGCTGGGCTATCCGGACATGCCCAGCGCGGCCGACGCGGTGCCGGCCCTGCTGCCGCTCGGTCCGTTGGCGCTGGAGGGGATGGACGCCCGGCTGGTGCAGGTGCTGCGTGATCGGCGGGGGCCGGCAGCGGTGCCACCGCTGCCGGCCGGCGGTGGCTGGCTGCTGGTGGAGACCGGTGGCCGGACGCCGGCCGAGGCCGAGGCGGCGGCCCGCCGGGTACTGGCCACCGCCGGAGCCGCCGACGCCACCGTGGTGACCGGCCCAGACGCCGCCCGGTTGTGGCGGATCCGGGAGGACGGTGCCGGCCTGGGCGGCCGGACGCCGGCGAACGCGCCGGCCTGGCCGGGCTGGGAGGATGCCGCGGTGCCGCCGGAGCGGCTCGGCGACTATCTGCGCGACTTCTTCCGGCTGCTCGCCGAGTACCGGATCGACGGCCTGGCCTACGGCCATTTCGGCGACGGCTGCGTACACGCCAGGCTGGACTTCCCGTTGGCCGAGCGGCCGGCGGAGTTCCGCGAATTCCTGTTCGCCGCCGCCGAACTGGTCGCCGGCTACGGCGGGTCGATGTCCGGTGAGCACGGTGACGGCCGGGCCCGCGGTGAGTTGCTGCCGGCAATGTATTCGGCTGCCGCGCTGGATCTGTTCGGCAAGGTGAAGGCGATCTTCGATCCGGCCAACCTGCTCAACCCGGGGGTGATCGCCGATCCCGCGCCGGTCCAGGCCGACCTGCGACTGACCCAGGCGCATCCGCTGCCCGGCCGGCGCGGGTTCGGCTACTCCGCCGACGCCGGCTCCTTCGTCACCGCGGTGCACCGGTGCGTCGGGGTGGCCAAGTGCCGGGCCGATACCACCGCGACCGGCGGGGTGATGTGCCCGTCCTACCTGGCCACCCGGGACGAGACGCACTCCACCCGGGGACGGGCCCGGGTGCTGCAGGAGCTGGCCAGTTCCGGCCCGATCACCGGCGGCTGGCGGTCACCGGAGCTGATGGAGGTGCTCGACCTCTGCCTGTCCTGCAAGGGCTGTGCCTCGGACTGCCCGGCCGGGGTGGACATGGCCAGCTACAAGGCCGAGGTGCTCTACCAGCGCTACCGGCACCGGCCGCGGCCGGCGGCGCACTATGCGCTCGGCTGGCTGCCCCGCTGGACCCGGCTGGCCGGCCGGGCGCCGGGGCTGGCCAACGCCGCGTTGCGGCCGGCTCCGCTGGCCGCGCTGGCCAAGCGGGCGGCCGGCATCGACCGGCGGCGGCCGCTGCCCCGGTTCGCCGGCCAGTCGTTCCGGCGCTGGTTCGCCCAGCATCCGCCGGCCACGGGCGATCCGGTGCTGCTCTGGCCGGACACCTTCACCGATACGCTGGCCCCGGAGGTGGGCCGGGCCGCGGTGGCGGTGCTGGAGGCGGCCGGCTTCTCGGTGCGGATCCCGGACCGGCCGGTCTGCTGCGGGCTGACCTGGATCAGCACCGGCCAGCTGGACGGCGCCCGGCGGCAGCTGCGGGCCAGCTTCCGGGCGCTGGCACCGGCGCTGGCCGCCGGCTGGCCGATCGTCGGCCTGGAGCCGTCCTGCACCGCGGTGTTCCGCTCCGATGCGGCCGAGTTGCTGCCGGACGACCCACGGGCCGAGCAGGTCGGCCGGCAGACCCGGACGCTGGCCGAACTGCTGACCGAGGCCGGTTGGGCGCCGCCGTCGCTGGCCGGCGTGTCGGTGATTGCCCAGCCGCACTGCCATCAGCACGCGGTGCTCGGGTTCGAGGCCGACCG
>DASUAC010000066.1:0-4495 GCA_035763985.1 Jatrophihabitans sp.
ATCGCAGCCTTCATCGCCGCCGGCGTGATGCTGCTGCTGTCCGGGCTGGGCTTCTGGCACAGCCGGCGTACCCCGGTCAGCGAAGCCGTCTTCGCCGCTCCGGCCATCCGCGAGCCGGCCACCGTCGGCTGACCATCGCGACGCCCCGTGCGACACGCTCCCGGTCCCGGGAGCGTGTCGCCGCATCATCCCCGTTGTTCGAAAGAGGAAAACCGGTGCCCTCGTCATTGCTCAACACCCCGGCCGTCGGCGAACTGCTCAGGCACGCCGCACAGAAGGCCGCACTCGCCCCGTCGGTGCACAACACCCAGCCGTGGCGCTTCCGGCTCACCGGCAACACCCTGGAGTTGCGCACCGATCGCAGCCGCCAGCTCACCGCACTCGACCCGACCGGCCGGCAACTGATGATCAGCGCCGGCTGCGCGCTGTTCAACGCCCGGGTCGCGCTGGCCGCGGCCGGCTGCCGGACCGACGTGCAGCGGCTGCCGGAGCCGGCCGATCCAGACCTGCTGGCCATCCTCACCGCCCGGCCCGCGACGGCCGCCGCGGGGATCGGGACGCTGCACGCCGCGATCGACCGCCGGCAGACCAACCGCCGCCGGTTCAGCTCCGATCGGGTGCCGGCCGAACTGGTCGAGGAACTGGTCGCGGCCGCGGCGGCCGAGGGAGCGGCGCTGTTCGAGATCAGCCGAGAGGAGCACCGGATCGCCACCGCGGTGCTCAGCCAGCAGGCCGACGCCGAGCAGAACGCCAGCCCGGCCTACCGCGCCGAGCTGCGCGCCTGGACCTCGGACGACCCGACCCGCCGGGACGGTGTCTCGGCCAGCGCCGTACCGCACGTCGACGCCAGCGCCGGCGATGACATCCCGATCCGGGACTTCGACTCGCGCGGCACCGGCTGGCTGCCCGCCGAGACCCGGTCCAGCATGTATCAATGCCTGCTGCTGCTCACCACGGCCGACGAGTCCCCGCTCGGCTGGCTGACCGCCGGCGAGGCGCTGGAGCGGATCTGGCTGACCGCCACCGACCGCGGTTACGCGCTGAGCCTGCTCACCCAGGTGGTGGAGGTGGCCCGTACCCGTGAGCAGCTGCGTGCCACGCTGGACCTGACCAGCCATCCGCTGGTGTTGCTCCGGATCGGAACCGCCGCGATCACCCCGTCGTCGCTGCGCCGCCCGCTTGCCGAGCTGATGGACTGACTCACCGATGAAGCGAGATCCGGTGCCGCAGTGCCCCATCCGCCGGGGCGAGCCGTGCACGCTGTGCGTGCCGGGCGCGACGGGTCCGCAGGACTGCGGCCTGGTGTACCTGGTGATGTCCGACCCGGAACTGCGGGATCGGCTGCAGCAGCTCGGTAAACGCGATCGGCCGGTGCCCGCGCAACAGGCCTGGGTAACCGCTCGCCGAGGGTGACCCCGCCGAGCGACCGGCATCGGTAGCCGGCGTTTCCGGCTCGGTCAGACCGTTCCCGACACGGCCAACTCGGGCTCGGCGGCGGCGGTGGCCGATCCGGCGGTGGCCGATCCGGCGGTGGCCGACCCGCAGACCGGGCAGTCCGGCAACCGGGACCAGCGTTCGTACTCGGTCATCTCGTTGTCGTGGAAACGCAACCGCATCAGCCTGCCCTCGGCGACCGGAGGGGCGATACCGGTGATGATCCGAGTCACCTCAGCCAGCATGAAGCCGGTGGTTATGGTGACGAGCGCGGTGGAGGCGGATCTCTCGCCGGTGATCCGAAGATCGCGTTTTTGCTGCAGGAGCCGGGCCGAGGCCGAATCAGTGGCCGCGACCTGCCGCCGCCAGCACTCGATGCAGCCGGATCGTCCTGGAATCACGGTGAAGTGATGGGAGTACAGGGTGTCGAGGCCACCGCTCACCCACGGCACACCGAGATGGGCGCACCCTTCATTGACCCAGTGCAGGATCTCCATCTTGGGTTGGTCGGCGACCGAGATGAGCAGGTCCGCACCCGCGGCCACCTGCCGGACGTCATCGGCGGAGGAGATTCGTAGTTGGATCGGCTCGATCTCGATGCGCGGATTGAACTCCCGTACCCGCGACACCGCCAGCTCGAGTTTTTCCTTGCCGAGGTCCGCGTCCCGGAAGAGGATCTGGCGGTTCAGGTTGGACAACTCGACGCGGTCGAACTCGACAGCGCGAACGTGGCCGAAACCCATTGCCGCCATATCCAGCAGCAGGTGACAGCCCAGCCCGCCGACCCCGAGCAGTGTGATCCGGCAGTCGCGCAGTCGGGCTTGCAGCTCATATTTGTTCTGCGACAGGCTGGAGTACGCACCGAAAAAGTTGATATTGCGCTGCCAGCGGGCCACCTCGTACTCGTCCAGGATGCCGTCCGGGCCATGTGCCCCGTTCAGCAGGACGCCGGCCTCGTCGAATTGGTGGATGGCCGCTTCCACATCCTCGAGAGTGGTGTCGGGGTACTGGTGCCGCAACTCCTGCCAGATCTCGGTAACCGTTCGGGTGCCCGTCAACAACTCCAGCAGCCTGCGAATCTGACCGCTCTCGTCCTCGATCTCGACCACCTGTCCGTGATCTTCGATCTGAATGAGCTGCGCTGTCCCATAGAGCGGCGAAGTAGGTTTCAGCTGGGGCAGTAAGGCATTCGGCTCCATAGCGGTACTCCTAATCGATGACCGACGATCGAGTGCGTACTGGCGCGCGGCGAACCGGTAGGCCGCCGTCTGCGGGGCCCCGAGGGGTCAGGTACCTCCGAGGAAATGAAGTCGCGCCCCTACCTGCAGCGGAACCCTGCCCGACGCCCTCTGCGGTGTGACTGCACTGAAGGTTCGGCGTCATGCCGGTTTTGCTGCCGCGTCGGGGGCTACCACCAGCCTTGCAAGGGGACTGAGTACGAGTACGTGCCACCACGAAGATGGCTCCGGAGACTGCACCGGACGGCAGGGCCGACCTACGGACCGAATGATTGAATGCCTTCGTCCGCGGTGTCGTTGGCTGCTTTGACGAGGTAGTGGGTAGAAAGTGGGACAGACTGTACCTTCGACTTTCTTCGGTATAAATAGACAGTCTGTCTAAACCACCCGTAATCGCCAAGCAGTCGGCGAGGCTCCCACCTGACCGATCGATGCCCGGCGCTGCGGGCCGCAGACCCGAGACGCGAAGCCCTCGCCAGGGTCGTCCCCGATGACCTGAATAAGCAGTTCATCTACTTGTATCGGCTCTTGGCGATATGTATGTTGTGTGACACTTCACGTTTGATTCCGTCCGGGCCGGAAGGCCCTGAACCCAGTTGTGGGTGTTGCGATGACGGCTAGCCTTGATGCCCTGCCCGCCTGGGACACGGCTGCCATTACGGCAGCGGTTCAGCACACGGCGGCTGAGGCAGAACTGCGCTCGATCATCGCGCGTGCCGAGGAGTTGTCACGCACCTACCGAGGCCGGTTGGCAGAGCTGGGACAGGACGAGTTCGAGCTCCTCATGGCCGCCTACCAGAGCTGCGTACAGGAATTGCAGCGAGGCACCAGCTATGCCGAACTCGCCATGACCATCGGCGATCGGGAAGCCGAGGCTGCCGCTGCACTCGCCCGCTGCGACCTGGCCTGGTCCAAGTTGACGGAGGCCCTCGGGTTCGTGGAACCCGAATTGGCGGCGATGCCCGCCCCGGTGGCCGGTAACCACCCCCTGCTCGCGCCGGACGGCATGCTGCACAACTTCTATCGGCGGGTCGTAGCCACCTCGAGCACGCACGACGAGGCCACCGCGGTACTCGCGGCCATGCGGCCGTGCGGCGTGGATGGTTGGCAGACGTTGGCGCGGCAACTGCTGAGCCGGATCCAGGTCGTCACGCCCGACGGCGTTGCCGGCATCGGAAGCGCCATGACGAAGTTCTTCGAGCCCGACCGATCCGTCCGCCTGCAGGCGTACCGGGATATCACCCATGCGCTGGGCGGGGAATTGGATCTGCGGGCGACCGTCCTGTCGATGATCGTGCTCGACGGCCTGACCCGCGCCGAGTTGACCGGAACCTCGTGGCTGGACGAGACCCTGGTGTCCGATCAACTCACCATGCCCGAAGTCGATGCCCTCGTCGCCGGCGCGGCTGCCGGCTACCCGATCGTTCATGAGTACTACCGGCTGAAGGCTCGCCTACTCGGGCAGGCGCGGCTGGACGAGGCGGACCGGTACGCGCCGGTCGGCCAGGACGGCGACCGCGTCTCCTGGAGCCAGGCGACCGAGACGGTGCTTGCCGCCTTCGATGCCGTGCACCCGCGCTGCGGTGCGGCCGCCCGGCAACTGCTGGCGGCCAACCGCATCGACGCGGCCAGTCGGCCAGGCAAGGGCACCGGGTTCACGAAGGACGTCCCCGGTGATCTGCCGTGGATCTCGGTCAACTTCGACGGATCGCTGCGGCACGTCCTGCTGTTGGCGCACGAGCTCGGCCACGGGGTTCACCTGTTGATGTCAGCGCACCTGCCGTTGCTGGCCGCGACGACACCGCGGGTGCTGGCAGAGACGG
>DASUAC010000067.1:0-2287 GCA_035763985.1 Jatrophihabitans sp.
GACCGGAGACCGACGACCCGGCCGACGAACCCGGCTTCTGGGAGGTACGCAGCGTGGTCGAGGCCGAGACCGCCCGGGCCCGGCACGCGAAACTCGCCCGGCACTGAGTGGCGGCCGCGGAGATCAGTCGGCAGCCGTAGCGATCAGGGTGGCTGCCGTAGCGATCAGGCGGCTGCCGTAGCGATCAGGCGCGGGTGGCCGGCTCGGCGGCCCGCGCCTGCGGCTCGGCCGCGATCGCCGCGCGGGCCCGGTCGGTTACCCGGAACGGGCGTACGTCCAGCGTGCCGAGCACGGTCAGCGCGGCCAGCCAGACCCCACAGGCACCGAGCATGTGCAGCGCCACCAGCGCCGCCGGCACCCCGGTGAAGTACTGCAGGTAGCCGATCACGCCCTGGGCCAACTCGATGCCGAGCAGCCACCAGCCGGACCGCCGGACCGGTCCGGCGCCGGCCAGCAACACCAACCCGGCGGTAACCCCGATCAGCAGCATCACCAGGTCGGCGTGCAGTTGGGTGATCGAGGACGGGGCGATGTGAATCCGGTGGGTGGCGCCCTTGTCACCGGCGTGCGGTCCGCTGCCGGTGACCACGGTGCCGGCGACCAGCACCGCCCCGGTCAGCCCGAGCAGCAGCCATCCGGTGCCGGCCAGGGCAGGCCTGCCGGCCACCGGCGGCCGGGCCGGTTCGCGGACCCGCCACCAGAGCAGGAACGCCACCGCGATGATGACGATGGACAGCAGGAAGTGCGCGGCCACCGTCCAGGGATTGAGCTTGGTCAGCACGGTGATGCCGCCGAGCACCGCCTGCGCCGGGATGCTCGCGGCGAGCAGCACCGCCAGCCCGCGCTCGGTCCGGCGCAGCATCGCCGCCGCCAGCGTGGCCAGCACGATCACCACCAGCACGAAGGTGAGCTGGCGGTTGGTGAACTCGATCAGCCCGTGCACCGCGTACTGCCGGGTCGGGGTCAGCGAACGCTCGGTGCAGGACGGCCAGGTCGGGCAGCCGAGACCGGAGCCGGTGAGTCGGACCGCGCCGCCGGTCAGCACGATCACCACGTTGGCGATCACCGAGGCCAGCGCCAGCCGGCGCAACGTGCTCGGCGCGCGGGTCCAGGCCGGCAGCGCCATCGCTACTCCCATCGGAAGAACCGGGCGGCCGCGGGCAGTGCGACCGCGGCCCAGATCGCCAGGGTGACCAGTGCCCGCACCGGATGGCCGCCACCGTGCTGCAGCACCTGGTGCAGTCCGTCGGACAGCGCCGCCGACGGCAGGTAGCGCAGTACGTCCGCGGCCGGCCCGGGGTAGCGGGACAGCGGGATCGCGATGCCGCCGGCGAACAGCAGGATCAGCCAGATCAGGTTGGCCGCGGCCAGCGTGACCTCGGCCCGTACCGTGCCGGCCAGCAGCAGCCCGAGACCGCCGAAGGCGAAGGTCGCGACGACGATCAGCAGCGCCGCCTCCAGCCCGGCGCCAGCCGGCTGCCAGCCCAGCAGCAGCCCGAACAGGCAGATCAGCGTCGCCTGCAGCAACTGCAGCACCAGCACCGCGCCGGTCTTGCCGGCGATCAGCACCTGCCGGGGCAGCGCGGTGGCGCCGAGCCGTTTCAGCACCGCGTACTTGCGCTCGAAACCGGTGCCGATGGCCAGCCCGGTGAAGGACGCGCTCATCACCGCCAGCGCGAGCACCGACGGCACCACGAAGTCGATCCGGCGCGGGGTGCCGAGTGAGTAGAGCAACGGCAGGTTGAAGAAGAACTCCAGCAGCAGCGGGATCACCAGGGTGAGCGCGACCTGCTCGCCGTTGCGCAGCAGCAGCCGCAGCTCCATCCGGGTCTGCGCCAGCAGCATGCCCGGACGACCTGCGGCGCCCGGTGCGGGCGCGAAGGACAGCCGCCGAGCATCCACCGACAGCTCGGTCATCGCCGGCCTGCCCGGGCCGGCCGCGGGCCGGTCGAGGGCGGCTGATCGGCCGTCCGGTTACCGGCCGTCGCCGGATCGGCGGGGGACTGGGTGCCGGTGAGTGCCAGGAACACGTCCTCCAGGCTGCGCCGCTCCACGGTCAGGCCGTCCGCCAGCACCGAGCGGTCGGCACACCAGGCGGTGATCGCGGCCAGCAGCCCCGGGGTCACCTCGGCCCGTACCAGGTAGTCCCCGGCGGCCGGCTCGCTGACCCGCGCGCCGGCCGGCAGCGCCGCCTGCAGGTCGGCCACCGGCAGCCCCGGCTGGGCGGAGAACCGCACGGTGCCGGCGGCCCCGGCCCGGGTCAGCTCGGCCGGGCTGCCCTCGGCCG
>DASUAC010000068.1:0-3728 GCA_035763985.1 Jatrophihabitans sp.
CCGGCTGGCCCCGCTGGCCGATCGGCTGGCCGAGTCCACCAGCCCGGCCGAGGTGGACGCCATCGTCCAGCTGATCGACACCGTGCCCGAGCTGGTCGACCGGCTGCACAAGGAGATCCTGCCGATCCTGGCGAGCATGACCAACGTGGCCCCGGACATCCGGGAGCTGCTGGAGACCACCCAGGAGTTCGCCGAGATGCTCGGCTCGGTGCCGGGCATGGGCCGGATCAAGCGGCGGGTGGAGGAACGGCACGAGGAGCACGAGGCGGACCGGGCCGAGATCGAAGCCGCGGTCGAGCGCCAGTGATCGAGCAGGTGCTGGCGACCCGGTACGTCACCCCGTTGCGCGAGGGCGGTTCGCTGCCCGGCCTGGTCGAGGCTGACGACTTCGGCACCTACGTGGTGAAGTTCCGTGGTGCCGGGCAGGGCCTGAAGGTGCTGGTGGCCGAGGTGGTGGTCGGCGAGCTGGCCCGCCGGCTGGAGCTGCGGGTGCCGGAACTGCGCGCGCTGCAACTGGATCCGGCGATCGGCCGGTACGAGGCGGACGAGGAGGTGCAGGATCTGCTCACCGCCAGCGTCGGGCTCAACCTGGCGGTGGACTTCCTGCCCGGCTCGTTCGGCTGGGATCCGGCATTCGGGATCACCGAGCAGGAGGCCGCCCGGGTGCTCTGGCTGGACGCCTTCACCGCCAACGTGGATCGCAGCTGGCGCAACCCGAACCTGCTGATCTGGCACCGCGAGCTGTGGCTGATCGACCACGGCGCGGCGCTGTACTTCCACCACAGCTGGGCGTCCGGGCCGGATCCGGAACGGTTCGCCAAGCAGCCGTACGACAGCTCCGAGCACGTCTTCGCCGCCTACGCCGGGCAGTTGCCGGAGGCCGACGCCGAGCTCGCCGGCCGGGTGGACCGGGCGATGCTGACCGAGGTGCTGGAGTTGGTGCCCGACGAATGGCTGGAACCGGCCGGCCGGCTCACCGAGCCGGGCGGCCTCCGGACCGCCTACATCGACTATCTGCTGGCCCGGCTGGCCAACCGGCCGGCGTGGCTGCCGGCACCCGTGAACGGGAATCCGGGACGGTGACCAGCCAAGCCACGACCGTGGCCCGATTGCCTTTCCAGTACGTGGTGTTGCGCTGCGTCCCGCGGGTGGACCGGGAGGAGTTCCTGAACGTCGGCGTGGTGCTCTACTGCCAGGCCGCCGAGTACCTGGCATGCGCCAGCCACGTCGAGGAGCAGCGGCTGCTGACGCTGGCCCCGGATCTGGACGTCGCCGCGGTGCGCTCGGCGCTGGACGGGATCGCCGAGATCTGCGCCGGCACCGGTCCGAGCGCGTTCATCAACCTCGGCCAGCGGTTCGGCTGGCTTGCCGCGCCCAAGAGCACCATGATCCAGCCCGGCCCGGTGCACGGCGGGCTGGCCGAGGATCCGCAGGCAGAGCTGGCACATCTGCTGGACATGCTGGTCCGCTGAAGCTTCGACCCAGCCTTGAGGCGGCCCTCTTCAGCGGCTGTCGTCGGTGTCGGCTCGACCCATGCGGTTTCGGCCTCGGAGGAGGTCAGCGAAAGCATGCACGGCGACTGCAACATCCCGGAACCCCTCGGTGCTACCGGTCCGCACGAGAACGAAGCCGAGAAAGACGAGGAAGGAGATGAAGCAAATGACGATGACACAGAAAAATAGCAGCACCTCGAACACCGATACTCCTCGCACGGCCTCCGCCGAGACCGAGTGAAATGAAACGGTTGGGGGTCACTGCTGCGCCCATGGTTCCGCGCATGGAAGCTTGTGTCAACCGTGGCAACTGTGGCCGCCACGCACGGAGGCTGTCGCCGAACGCTCAGCGGCTGTCGCCGAATGCTCAGCGGCTGTCGCCGAACGCTCAGCGGCTGTCGTCGGAGTCGGTGTCCTGCTCGTTGGTGTCCTGCTCGTTCAGCTCGTCCTCGTCGACGATGTGCACCGCGGCCTCCTCGGCCGAGAAGGCGTATCCGGCCCGGCCGACGTCGGTCGCCACCGCGTCGGGTTCGGTGTCGGCGTGCGCGCCCTCGTCCGGCTCGATCAGCCGGCCGGCCCGGTCCGGGTCGGCTCCGGAGAAGTCCTGCGCGCCGAAGTCCGGCTCCTCCTGGGCCAGCCGCACGTCGAGCGGTTCGCCCTCCCGCTGCTCCGCCAGCGTGGTGCCCCAGCGGGTGGCCGCCTTGGGCTCGCGGTCCGGCGGATCCCAGCGGGTCTCCTCCGGTTCGTCGAGGCTCTCCAGGGTCCCGTCGCCGGTCAGGTTCTCGGCAGGATCCATGTCCTCGGCGTCCTCGACGCCGCCCTCGTAAACCGAATCTCCGAACTCAGTCATGCCTTCAGCCAACCACTCGGCGGCGCCGGCCGCGACCGCGGCCCGTCAGCGCGCAAGCTCGGCGGCGATGCTGCGCAACGTCCGGTCGAAGACCAGCCGGCCGGCCAGCGCCACCGCCCGATCGGTGGCGCGGGGCAGCCACCGCAGCCGGACGTCCTCGACCCAGCTCAGCCGGCTGCCGCTGCCGTCCGGTCGCACCTCGATCTCGGCCCAGCCGATCAGCCAGCGCCCGCGCTTGACCACCCGGCAGCGGCCCGGTACGCCGTCGGCGGGCGGCTGCCACACCGTCACCGTCATCGGGTCGTCGAAGCCGGCCGGCCCGAGCGCGGTGGTTCCGGTGAAGCGGGTGCCCAGGCCGCTACGTACCGGGCTGTCCGGATCGATCGTGACCTCGGTGAGCGGGATCCAGCGGCTGTGTGACGGCCAGTCCGTCACCACCGTCCAGACTCGGTCGACCGGGGCGGATATGTGCGTGAGCGAGCGCACCAGTGCCATATGCCACATCCTATTGAGCGGTCCGAGACCGGTTGCCGGGTGCGACGTACTGTGAATACAACCGTTCGCAAAGGAGCGAAGGACATGACCGAGACCGCCACCAGCGCCGACGTCGCCGTCTTCCAGCCGCCGTCCGGCGAAGCTCTGCAGTTGCCCCTCCTGCACACCACGGAGGGCGCGGCTGGTGCCGACATCAGCAAGTTGCTGTCCAAGTCCGACCTGGTCACCTTCGACCCGGGTTTTGCGAACACCGCCTCGTGTACCTCGGCGATCACCTACATCGACGGGGATGCCGGCATCCTGCGGTACCGGGGTTACCCGATCGAGGAACTGGCCGAACACTCCAACTTCGCCGAGGTGTCGTACCTGCTGATCTACGGCCACCTGCCGAGCCAGGACGAGCTGTCCGCCTTCACCACCCGGCTGAGCCGGCACACCCTGCTGCACGAGGATCTGAAGCGGTTCTTCGACGGTTTCCCGCGGGACGCCCACCCGATGCCGGTGCTCAGCTCGGCGGTCTCGGCGCTGTCCACCTTCTATCAGGACTCGCTGGACCCGTTCAACCTCGAGCAGGTGGACCTGTCCACCATCCGGCTGCTGGCCAAGCTGCCGACGATTGCCGCCTACGCCTACAAGAAGTCGGTCGGCCAGCCGTTCCTCTACCCGGACAACTCGCTGGACCTGGTGGAGAACTTCCTGCGGATGACGTTCGGTTTGCCGGCCGAGCCGTACCAGGCCGACCCGGCGGTGGTCCGGGCGCTGGACCTGCTGTTCGTGCTGCACGCCGACCACGAGCAGAACTGCTCCACCTCGACCGTACGGCTGGTCGGCTCGTCCAACGCGAACCTGTTCGCCTCGGTGTCGGCCGGCATCAACGCGCTGTTCGGGCC
>DASUAC010000069.1:0-3382 GCA_035763985.1 Jatrophihabitans sp.
CCCGAGGCTGACCAGAGCGACCCACAACACCTGGCCGGCGGGCCGGCCGAGCCCCCACAGCACCGCCAGCCAGCCGGCCAGGGCGGGCCAGGCCAGCCTGAGGTCGGCCGGCGCCCGGTCAATGCCGTCCGGCTCGGCCAGGGCCCGCTCGTACCGGCTCACGAGACCGTGATCAACGGCTTGAGATCGGCCAGTTTCGCATCGCCGATACCGGAAACCTTGGACAGATCCTCGACCGAACCGAATCGTCCGTGCTCGGTCCGCCAGTCCACGATGCGTTGCGCCAGCACCGGCCCGACACCCGGCAACGCGTCCAGTTGCTCGACCGTTGCCGCGTTCAGGTCGAGCGGGCCGGACGTCCCGGCCGGGCCGGCGCCCGACCCGCCGCCGGCGCCGGCCACCGGCGCCGCGCCCGGCAGCCCGATCAGTACCTGCTCACCGTCGGCAAGCCGCCGGGCCAGGTTGACCGCGGCCGGATCGACCCCGGGCAGGACGCCGCCGGCCGCGGTCACCGCGTCCTGCACCCGGGCGCCGGACGGCAGCCGGTACACCCCCGGCCGGCGGACCTTGCCGGCCACGTCCACCACCAGCCCGTCCCCGGTCGCCGAATTCGACGGCGCCGCGGAACCGGCCGTGCCAGTAGCCGGGCCGGCCACCCCGGTCGCCGAGGCCGCCACCGCCGCCACCGGGATCCGCTGTGGCCGGGAGCTGAGCACCCAGCCACCCACCACCAGCGCGACCAGCACGCCGACCGTGGCCAGCGCCAGCAGGCCGCCCCGGCCGGGATTGGCCCGTCCGGCGGCCGGTAACCGCAGCCGGGCTGCCAGCTCCCGGAGACCGGCCGATCGGCTCTCTGCACCCCGTCGCATGGCCCGACGCTAGGCAGCACGGCGTCGCCCGTCGGCCACCGAACCGAATATGTGGACAACGAAGCATGGGTGTGGATGACAGACTGGGCCACTGTGTCGGTGAAGTCAGCCCACCGGGCCAGCGATCAGGCTGCCGGCGGCATGCCGCCCGGCCCGGCCTGGCTGCGCCGTGCGGTGGCGTTCGGCCGCGGGATCTGGCATTCCAGCTATCGGCCGGCGCTGATCGCCACCGGCGTCGGCGTCCTGCTCGCCTGGGGTTTCCTGCTGCTGCCACCGATGAACAGCGACCTGGCCGCGCAACTGGCCCGCGCCGACTTTGCCAGCAATTACCCGATTTCGATCATCGACTTCCGCTGGTTCGGTGGCACCGTCGAATACGGCTACACGCTGTGGGCCACCGCACTGATGGCGCACCTGGGCACCAAGGTGACCGGTGCGCTGGCCGCGGTGATCGGCACCTGGTACACCACCCGGTTGCTGCACCGGCTGCGGCCTTCCCGTCCGGTACTGGGCGGCATCGCGGCCGCGGTGACCCAGGTGGCCAACGTGGTGGAGGGCCGGATCACCTTCGCCTGCGGGCTGACCTGTGGGCTGGTCGCGATCACGCTGTTCACCACCAGCCGGATACCCCGCTGGCTCGCAATCAGCCTGGCGGTGCTGTTCAGCCTGCTGTGCGGCGGCGCCAGCCCGGTGGCGGCGCTGCTGCTGTGGGTGGCCGGCGCGGTCGCCCTGCTGCTGCACCGGCCACTGGCCGCCGCGGTGCTGATCATCCCGTCCGGCATCACCTCGGCGATCATCTCGGTGATCTTCGGCGACGGCGGCCATCAGCCGTTCACCTTCTTCGACTGCCTGTTCTCCTTCAGCGCACTGTTGATCGTGCTGATCAGCACCCCGCAACGGTGCCGGGCGATCCGGCTGGGCGCGCTGATCGGGATGCTCGGCGTGGTGGTGGCCTTCGTGCTGCCCACGCCGGTCGGCTCGAACGCGACCCGGCTCAGCCTGCTGTTCGCGCTGCCGGTGGTGGTGGCGTTCATCCAGTGGCGCAACCGGCTACTGGCGGTACTGGCCGTGCTCGGGGTCGGAGTGCTGCAGCTTCCGGTGGCGATCTCCACGCTGGCCAGCACCGGCCGGGCCAGCGGCTACAGCGGCTACTACACCCCGGTGATCCAGGAGATCCGCTCCCGGGGTCCGCTCACCGGACGGGTGGAGGTGCCGGAGATGGCCGGGCACTGGGACTCGGTGTACCTCGCCCGCGGCGTGCCGCTGGCCCGCGGCTGGCTGCGGCAGACCGACGTCCGGCTCAACGACGCGGTGTTCTACAAGCGCCGGCCGACGCCGCAGACCTACCGCACGTTCCTGCTCGACAACGCCGTGCAGTACGTCGCGGTGCCGGACGCCGAGCTGACCCGCTACGGCCGGGACGAGTGGGCGCTCATCAACACCGGGCTGCCCTATCTGAGCCCGATCTGGCGCAATGCGCACTGGACCGTGTACGAGGTGCACGACGCCTCGCCGCTGGTCGACCCGCCGGGCCGGGTGATCAGCCAGCAACCCGACGCCGTCGTGCTGTCGCTGCCGGCCGACCAGACCATCCGGGTACGGCTGCGCTGGTACCGCTGGCTCGGCATGGAGAGTCAGGACAAGCAGGCCTGCATCGCCCAGGACGGCCTGTACGTCACCGTGCACACCGGCAGCGGCGGGAACTACACGTTCAACTCGAAGTTCCCGATCGGCACCGGGCACTGTCCACGCAGCTGAGCAGGGGCGACGCGCAACCGAGCGGGGCGCTAGTCGGCTCGGGCCACCACGATGCCGAGCAGGCCGGGCCCGACGTGCGCGCCCACCGCGGCGCCGACCTCGGACTCGTAGAGCTGGCGCAGCGCCGGTAACGCGGTCCGCAGTTGCCGGGCCAGGTCGGCGGCCCGTTCGGGCGCGGCCAGGTGCTGCACCGCAACGTCGACCGGCCGGTCCCCGGCGGCAGCGACCCCCAGCTGCGTCAGCCGGGCGATCGCCTTGCTGGCCGTACGCACCTTCTCCAGCGGCTGGATCCGGCCGTCGGACAGGTGCAGCAGCGGCTTGACCGCCAGCGCGGTGCCGAACCGGGCGGCGGCGCTGCCGATCCGGCCGCCGCGGCGCAACCACTCCAGCGAGTCGACGTAGAACAGCGCGGTGGTGTGACCGGCCATCGTCCGGGCCGCCTGCTCCACCTCGGTGAGTGTGCCACCGCCGGCCGCCACCCGGGCCGCGGCGAGCACGGCGAAGCCGAGCGCCATCCCGGTCAGCCGGGAGTCCACCACCCGGATCAGCCCGTCGTCCAGCTCGGCGGCGGCCAGCCGGGCCGAGTCGCAGGTGCCGGACAGCTGCCCGGACAGATGCACCGAGAGCACCGCGGAGCTGCCGGTCTCCAGGACCGATCGGTACAGCTTGCCGAAATCACCCGGGGTCGGCCGGGAGGTCGATACCGGCATCCCGGCCCGCAGCGCGGTGGTCACGTCGCCCGGGCTGACGTCCAG
>DASUAC010000070.1:0-8007 GCA_035763985.1 Jatrophihabitans sp.
ACGGCGCGCTGGATGCGCCGGCCGGCACCGCGGTGCTGCTGCAGCCGGGCGAGCGGCATGTCATCCACAACCTGCGCGCCGAGGAGCCGGTGCGGATCATGAGCGTGTACTGGCTGGCCGGCGCGGCGGACATCCGGTGAGCACCGCGGGCGGCCCGGCCACGGTGGTGCTGTCGCCACCGCCGACGCCCAACGGCCCGCTGCATGTGGGACATCTGTCCGGACCGTACCTGGCCGCCGACGTGGCCGTCCGCGCCGCTCGCCGGCACGGCGCACCGGTACTCGCGGTGTGCGGGCTGGACGACCACCAGAACTACGTGGTGAGCGCCGCCCGGGCGGCCGGCCTGCCGCCGGAACAGCTGCGGGCCCGTAACGCCGGACGGATCCGGCTGGTGTTCGAGCGGGCCCTGATCCGGCACGACCTGTTCATCGAGCCCTCGGCGGACGCCGGCTACCGCGCCGCGGTGGCCGGGCTGTTCGCCGAGCTGACCGCCGCCGGCACGTTCCCGGTGCGCAGCTGGACCCAACCGGCCTGTGCTGCCTGCGCCGGCACCCTGCACCATGCGTACGTCGGCGGCGGGTGTCCCCGCTGCGGCAGCCGGTCCGGCGGCGGCACCTGCGAGGGCTGTGGCTCGTTCGTCACCGCCGCCACCCTGGTAGAGCCGCGCTGCACCCGGTGCGACCGGCCGGCAACCGGCGAACAGACGGTGACCGGTCCGGTGCTGCCGCTGGCCGAGCATCGGGCGGCGTTGCTCGAGGTGTGGTCGCGGGCCATGCTGCCGCCGCGGATCCGGCGGTTGATCGAGGCGACGCTGGCCGGCGGGCTGCCCCAGGTGCCGCTCAGCTATCCCACCGACTGGGGGATCCCGGCCGGGATCGACGGCCAGCGGATCGACGCGTGGGCCGAGATGGTGCTCGGTTACCTGTACGCGCTCGGCACCCGGTTCGCACCGGCGGCCTGCGACCTGGCCGGCTACCTGACCGGCTGGCGCTCGGTGGGCGAACTGTGGGCGTTCCTCGGCATCGACAACGGTTTCTACTACGCGATCATGTTCCCGGCCGTACTGCTGGCCGCCGGGGTCGACGCCGGCATCATCGGCGGCCTGGTGGTCAATGAGTTCTACCGGCTGGACGGACAGAAGTTCTCCACCAGCCGGCAGCACGCGATCTGGGCCGAGGAGCTGCTCGAGCAGATCGGGCCGGAATTGCTGCGGCTGTTCCTGTGCTGGGACCGGCCCGGCGCCTTCGCCAGCGACTTCACCCTCGACCGGTTCCGGCGGGTGGTCCAGGACTGGCCGGACGGGCTGGCCGCCGGCCCGGCGCCCGCCGATCTGGCCCGGGCCGAGCAGGCGCTGACCCTGCCGCACTTCGCCCCCGACCTGGCGGCCCGCTGCCTGTTGCCCTCCTTCGGCGGTGGCCAGGGCGATCGGGCGGCCGCTGCCGAGTTGCTCGGCCTGCTCACCGGCCGCGACTGAGACCTACGCATCGGCGCAGACGAGCCAGGCCGACCGGGACGGAGTCAGGCCCAGCAGCGACTGAGCCTGGCCCCGTCCAGAGCCGGGGTGGCGGCCCGCGCGGCACCCGCTCAGTAGAGCTGGAGCCAGAGCGCCCGTTCCTCGGCGGTCGGCGGAAGATGGCCGGCCGGCCGTTCCGGGTGGCCGGGCGGCTGTGCAGCGGCCGGCTGGATGGTTGCGCGTTCGTCCGCGGGTCCGCTCGCCCGCTCGTCGCCGGACTTGCCGTGCAGGGCCAGCAGCTCGCGCAGGATCTGCTGGTAGCCGACGGTTCCGGACATGGCGGCGCCGAAGGCGATGAGCCCCAGGTAGAGATAGCGGCCGGTGAGCCGGATCGCCCGCCCCAGCAGCCGCCACCAGGCCGACCGGCGGATAGCGCTGTTCACAGCCGGCGATCCTGGTCGGCCCGGCTCGAGACGGCCTGGACCGCCGATGAACGAGGGCGTTCCCGCCCCCTCACCAGCCGAACTCCTGCTCGCCGCGGCGCAGCGTCCCGGTCGGGCCGTCGTCCGGCAGCAGGGCGGCGGCGACCACGAAACCGGCCGCCTCCTCCGGGCTGCGCTGGGCGAAGGGCATCATCCGGGTCCGCGTCGGTCCCGGGTTCACCGCGTTCACCAGCACGCCGGTGCCCTCGGTCCGCCGGGCCAGCATCTGGGTCAGCGCGTTCAGGCCGGTCTTCGACACCGAGTAGCCGGGGCTGCCGCCGAAGATTCCGGCGGTGAACGATCCGGTGCCGCTGGAGACGAAGACCACCCGGCCCCAGCCGCGTTCCACCATGCCGGGCACGAAGGCCTGAGCCACCCGCCAGGCGCCCAGCAGGTTCACCGCCAGGGTCTGCTCGACCACCTCCAGCGAGGCGGTGAGCGGGTCGGCGGTGCCGTCCTCGAGCAGCACGCCGGCGTTGGACACCAGCACGTCGACCGATCCGAGCCGGTCGGCCGCCTGCCGGACCGAGTCCGGCGAGGTGACGTCCAACGGCACCGGCAGCGCGCCGAGTTCGGCCGCGACCGCCTCGGCGTCGGCGTACCGGCGGGCGGCGACCACGACCCGTAGGCCGTGCTGGCACAGTTGCCCGGCCACCGCCCGGCCGATGCCTCGGCCGGCCCCGGTCACCAGGGCGGTCCGCTGCTGCGGCATGGCGCTCCCGTCGTCCGACTCCAGCCCGCCGCCGTCCGGCGGGCGAGGCCGACCGTGCCAGCCGAAACTCGACCGGTCGTCCGGGTCAGGTCGAGCCCGTTCCGTCGCGGCGACCGGGTTCCAGGTCGGCTCGAGTCACCGCCGACAGCATGGGCGGAGCAAACCGACAAGGCATCCCGGTCTCGAACTGACCGGCCGTAGCGAGGTGAGAAGGCGAACGATGGACCACAAGATCTTGGGCAGCGGGCTCGGCGGCAACGAGCGGAACAGCCTGGACGAACTGCTCGACACTCTCCCGGCCGAGGACGCCGGGGCGATCCGGGGCTGGCTGTCGCCCGAGGTGGGCGGCCCGCAGGGCTTGCTCGGCGTGCTGTCCAAGGTGCAGGACGACGTCCGGCGCCCGGACCCGGAGGACTCGGACAAGGTGCAGCGGATCGGGGTGATCGGCGGTGGCACGGCCGGTTACCTGACCGCGCTGGCGCTGAAGGCGCAGCGTCCCTGGCTGGACGTGACGCTGGTCGAGTCCAAGAGCATCCCGATCATCGGGGTCGGCGAGGCCACCGTTTCCTGGTTCGTCATGTTCCTGCACCACTTCCTCGGCCTGGACCCCGATGAGCTGTACGCCAAGGTGCAGCCGACCTGGAAGCTCGGTATCCGGTTCGACTGGGGGCCGGATCCGGACGGCTTCATGGGCCCGTTCGACTGGTCCGGCGACGCGGTGGGCATCCGCGGCTCGATCGCCGAGACCGGCAACATCAATGCCGCGACGTTGGGCTCACTGCTGATGGGCGCCGACAAGGCGGCGGTCTACGACACGCCGGACGGGCCGCGTTCGCTGATGAAGTACCTGCCGTTCGCCTATCACCTGGACAACGCGTTGTTCGTGCGCTACCTCACCGAGGCGGCCCAGGCCCGCGGGGTCGAGCATGTGGAGGCGCAGATCGCCGACGTGGCGCTGTCCGACGCCGACTGGGTGGACCACCTGACCACCGCCGACGGCCGGCGGCTGGAGTTCGACCTATACGTCGACTGCACCGGCTTCCGTTCCACGCTGCTGGAGAAGTCGGTCGGCTCGAAGTTCGTCAGCTACGCCGACACTCTGTTCACCGACTCCGCGGTGACCGGCAACGTCTCGCACGGCGGCCACATCATGCCCTACACCCGGGCGACCACGATGAACTCCGGCTGGTGCTGGGGCATCCCGACCCGGGACGAGAACCACCACGGCTACGTCTATTCCTCGGCGTTCATCTCCGACGACCGGGCCGCGGAGGAACTGGCCAAGCGCCACCCGGGCATCAGCGAGCCCAAGATCGTCCGGTTCCGCAGCGGCCGGCACGAGCAGATGTGGCGGGGCAACGTCTGCGCGATCGGCAACTCCTACGCCTTCGTCGAGCCGCTGGAATCCACCGGACTGCTGATGATCTCCATCGAGGCGCTCACCCTGGTGTCCAGCCTGCCGGCGTCCTGGCGGGAACCGAACGTGCGCGAGGTGGTCAACGCCGGCATCGCCCAGCACTGGGACGCGATCCGCTGGCTGCTCGGCATCCACTACCGGTACAACACCCGGCTGGAGACCCCGTTCTGGAAGGAATGTGTCTCGGCCACCGACGTCTCCGGCTTCGCCCCGCTGCTCGACGTCTATGCCAACGGGGCGCCGCTGACCCGCCGCAACCCGGTGCTGCAGGATCTGCTGAACCGGCTGGCGCCGAGCTACTTCGGCCTGTTCGGCATCGAGTACCTGCTGCTGGGACAGCAGGTGCCGACCCGGCTGCTGCCGCTGGCCGAGCCGATCGAGGACTGGCGGCGGCGCAAGCAGTCGGCCGACCTGCTGGTGGCGCACTCGCTGCCGACCCGGCAGGCGCTGGAGGCCTTCGACCGCTATCCGGAGTTGAACCGGCAGTTGCTGCAGGACGAGGACAGCTGGGCCGGCCCGGCGATCGCCGCGCGCCTCGGTTTCTGCTGACCGCCCGACGCGCCGACTGCCGCTGGACAGATTAGTCTGATCTTGAGTAGTTTAATCCGGACGGACTAGGCCTACGACAAGGGATAAAGATGGCGAAGCCGTTTCATGTTCTCGTAATCGGAGCCGGCACCGGAGGAATGTGCCTGGCGCACGGCCTCCGGCAGGCCGGCATCAGCGTCGCGGTGTACGAACGGCACCGGCACCGCTCGGACGGCCTGTACGGCTACCGGGTGGGGATCGACCGGATGGGCAGCTACGCGCTGCACAAGTGCCTGCCGCCGGAGCTGTATCAGACCTTCGTGGCCACCTGTGCCCGCGAGCCTCGGTACTTCGACTTCCTCACCGAGCAGCTGAAGGTCGTGCTGGATCTCAAGCTGAAGGAGGAGACCGACGAGATCGGCGGGGAGAAGTCGGTCAGCCGGATGACGCTGCGGCAGGTGCTGCTCACCGACGCCGACGACATGGTGGAGTACGACAAGGTCTTCACCCGCTACGAGCAGAACCCGGACGGCACGGTCACCGCCTTCTTCGAGGACGGCAGCTCGGCCACCGGGGATCTGCTGGTGGCCGCGGACGGCACCCGGTCCCGGGTGCGCGAGCAGTTCCTGCCGCACGCGAAGGTGCGTCAGTCCGGCGCCATCTCGGTGACCGCCAAGGTGGCGATGACCGAGGAGAGCAAGGCGCTCATCCCGCCGCACGTGTTCTCCGGGATCGGGCTGATCACCGCGCCGAAGGGCTACGCCTGCATCCTGCACTCGATGGAGTTCAAGTGGGACCGCGAGGGCGAGGTCAAGAACGGCATCGGCGGCAACGACGCGGACCTGATCAAGCGCTGGCCGGGCCTGCTCTACGACAACACCCGGGACTACATCAACTGGGGTTTCTGGACCGCCACCCAGGACTACCCGGCCAACATCATGGACCTGCGCGGCGAGGAACTCATCGCGTTGATCAAGCGGATGTGCGCCGGCTGGCACCCGAACATGCAGAAGCTGTTCGACCTGTCCGATCCGAGCACCTGTTTCCCGATCGACATCCAGACCTCCGACCGGATCCCGCAGTGGGAGACCAGCAACATCACCCTGCTCGGCGACGCCATCCACACCATGACCCCGGGCCGCGGCATCGGTGCCAACACCGCGCTGCGCGACGCCGCCCTGCTGTGCAAGCGGTTGATCGAGGCCCGGGACGGCCAGAAGTCGCTGCTGCAGGCGGTTCGGGAGTACGAGACCCGGATGATCGAATACGGCTTCGCCGCGGTGGAGGCGTCTCGCAAGCAGACCGGCAACGAGCAGATCACCCACAAGCCGGTGATCGGCCGGCTGGCGCTGGCCGGCATGCGCGGCGGCCTGCGGCTGGCCGGATCCATCCCGCCGATCAAGGCAAAGATGGTCGAAGGGCTCTACACCGACCGCTACGAGGTCGACGACTGAGCACAGGCAGCCCGCCCTCGACCGCTCCGGCCGGCCGCCGGGAGCGGTCGAGGATCTCCCCGGGCTGCTCGGCACATACCAACATTCGGTGCTATCGAAGGAGAACGTGAACATGGACCTTGGCCTGCGAGACAAGCGGGTGCTGATCACCGGTGCCACCCAGGGCATCGGCCGCGCCACCGCTCTGGTGTTCGCCGAGGAGGGGGCCCGGGTTGCGGTCACCTACAACACCAAGGCGGAGGAGTCGGAGAAGCTGGTCGCCGAGCTCGGCGGCGAAGGCCGGGCGCACAGCACCCGGCTGGACATGACCGATCCGCGCTCGATCGAGGCCGCCGTCGGCGAGGTCAACGAGCTCTGGGGCGGCATCGACGTGGTGGTGGCCAACGCGCAGACCTTCGTCTGGGTCAACCCGGAGGATCTGTTGCCGTTCGAAAAGATTGACACCGACGAATGGTTCGGTCACTTCCGGGCCAACACCGAGGGCCACATGCTGACCATCCGGCACGCGCTGGGCGGCATGCGCGAGCGCGGCTGGGGCCGGGTGGTGCTGCTGTCCTCGATCACCGCCCGGCACGGCCTGTACGGCTCGGAGGTCTACAGTGCGGCCAAGTCCGCGCTGAACGGTTTCGTCCGTGGCCTGATGTGGACCAGGGACGGCATCCTGGCCAACGTCGTCGCCCCCGGCACCACGCTGACCGAGAGCCAGCAGAACGTGCACGCAGAAATCGTTGCCAAGGCGAAGGAAGAGACGCCGAGCGGCCGGCTGAGCACCCCGGAGGACGTCGCGAAGCTGATCGTGTTCCTGTGCTCGGAGGCCAACGGCAACGTCAACGGCGAGGTGATCAACACCGCCGGCGGCGTCTGAGCCCGGACGTAGGAGAAAGCGGGCGGGGTGCTCCAGGCACCCCGCCCGCTTCGTTCTTGCCGCGATCGGTCAGACCGACTTCAGCATCCCGGCGTCGATCAGCCAGTCGCTGCCGACCACGTTGGGCACCTTGTTCGAGGCCAGCAGCAGCACGATGGCCGCCACCTCCTCGGGGTCGATGATGGTGCCGGTGGTCAACGCCATCCACTTCGGCACCGCCGCGACCAGCTGCTCGACCGACATGCCCATCCGCTCCGCCCGGCGCGGGCTGTTCCAGGTCTCGGTGAGCACCGGGCCGGGGGAGATGGTGTTCACCCGCACGCCCTGCGGGCCGAACTCCTCGGACAGCGACTTGGTCAGGTTGGTCAGCGCCGCCTTGGCCGCCGAGTACTCGACCAGCCGGGGCACCGCCAGCCGGCCGTTGGCCGAGCCGATGTTGATGACGGCGCCCTTGCTCTCGATCAGGCTGGGCATCGCCGCCCGGATGGCCCGTACCGCGCTGAAGAAGTTCAGCGCGAAGCCCTTCTGCCAGCCGTCCTCGTCCAGGTCCAGGAAGCCGTTGGCCGACACGGTCCGGCCGCCGACGTTGTTGACCAGGATGTCCAGGCCGTCGAACTGCTCGATCGCCCGGTTCACCAGCTCGGCCGGACCGTCCGGCGTGGTCAGGTCGACCTCGAGGGTGTGCGGGGTGGCCTCGGCCAGTTCCGCGCTGATGGTGCGCGCACCGCCGAACACCTGCACGCCCTCCGCGGCCAGCGCCTGCGCGATCGACAGGCCGATCCCGCGGCTGGCGCCGGTGACCACGGCGCGTTTGCCCTTGAGTTCCAGATCCATCGCAAACTCCTTCGATGATGGCTGCCGGTGCCGATGCCGGCACCGAGCTCTTGCCGATGCCGCTACGGCACCGAGTTCTTGGCGGTGCCGGTCCTGGCACCGAGTTCTTGGCGGTGCCGCTCCTGGCACCGGGGTATGGCGGTCCGGAAGCGGGTCAGCGCCGGATCTCCTCGGCCAGCGTCTCGATCACCCGCGGCGCGCTCGGCTGCTCGGCCATCTCGGCGGCGATGGCCTCGGCGGCGGCGCGCTGCGGACCGGTCAG
>DASUAC010000071.1:0-9625 GCA_035763985.1 Jatrophihabitans sp.
TGCCAGCGCGTCCTCGAGGTTGGTGTAGCGGCCGCCGTCGGAGAACGAGTCCGGGGTTACGTTGAGCACGCCCATGACCACGATCCGGTCGGCGCGCTGGGGCAGGCCGGACGGGCCGAACCGGCTCATCGGCCGATGATAAGGCTCATCGCCTCGGACCGGGTCCGCGGGTCGCTCTGCATGATGCCCCGCACCGCCGAGGTCACCGTGCGCGAGCCGGGTTTGCGGATACCGCGCATCGCCATGCACAGATGCTCGGCCTCGACCACCACGATCACGCCGCGCGGTTCCAGCTTGGCCATCAGCGCGTCGGCGACCTGGCTGGTCAGCCGCTCCTGGACCTGGGGTCGCTTGGCGTACAGGTCGACCAGCCGGGCGAGCTTGGACAACCCGGTGATCCGGCCGTCCGCACCCGGGATGTACCCAACCGCCGCGCTGCCGTGCCACGGCACCAGGTGATGCTCGCAGGTGGAGTACAGCGGGATGTCCTTGACCAGCACCAACTCGTCGTGGTCCTCGTCGAAGGTGGTCTGCAGCACCGAATCCGGATCGGCGTGCAGTCCCGCGTAGATCTCGACGAACGAACGGGCCACCCGCTCGGGGGTGGCCCGTAGGCCCTCGCGGTCGGGGTCCTCGCCGATCGCGATCAGCAACTCCCGGACGGCCGCCTCGGCACGCGGCAGGTCGACACCAGTCATGCTCAGCGCGGCCAGCCGGTCAGCGGCGGTCGTCGCCGGAGCCGAACGGCCAGTGCGACCGTTCCGGGTCGACCACCGGCAACCGCTTCGTCTCGTTGTCGGCGTCCGCCTCCGGGTCGGCATGCGCCCCGGCCGGCAGGTCGGCCGCCGGATAGCCGGCCGTGCCCTCCGAGTAACCCGACGCCGGCGGGTAGCCCTCGGGGGCCTGATGACCGGACGACGGCTGGTATCCCGACGGTGGGTAGCCGGGGTCACCGCCCTGTCCCTCGGTTGCCGGATACGGCTGCTGGCCCTCGATCGGCGGGTAGGCCGACGGTGGCGGGTAGCCCGGAGCGTGCGGGTAGGCCGACGGCGGTGGGTAGCCGGGCGCCGACGGGTAGTTCGGTGCGGCCGGGTAACCCGGGGCCGACGGGTAGTCCGAGCCGGCCGGATAGCCGGCGCCACCCGGGTAGCCCGGTGCAGCCGGATAGCCGGCGCCACCCGGATAGCCCGGTGCGGCCGGATAGCCCGGCGCCGGCGGGTAACCGGAGCCGACGGCCTGCGGTTCGCCGGAACCGCCCTCGGCTCCGCTGCCCGGCAGCCGGCCGTTCGGGCCGGTGGCGGACGGGACGCCGTTGACCGGCCCCGTCCCGCCGGGCGCTACGGCCCCGCCAGGCACACCAGCCCCGCCAGGCACACCAGCCCCGCCGGGCACACCAGCCTCGCCGGGCACCCCGGCTCCGCCGTGCGATCCGGGCGCCGCGCCGTTGGCTGCCGCGGACCCGCCGTTCAGCCCGCTCCGGATCGGCTCCGGCCGTGCGCTGGCCGGGATCTCCACCGGCGGCCGGTCGGACGGGGTGCGCTTGCCGAAGCCGGTGAAGCTGGAGTGCGGCGGCCGCTTGTGCACCGGCGCCATGATCCGGTCCAGGTCCTCCTTGTTCAGCGTCTCCCGCTCGGCGAGCTCCAGCACCAGGTTGTCCAGCACGTCGCGGTACTGCACCAGGATTTCCCAGGCCTCGTCGTGCGCCGCCTCGATCAGGGCGCGCACCTCTTCGTCGATCCAGGCCGCGATCTCCTCGGAGTAATCGCGCTGGTGGCCGTAGTCCCGGCCCAGGAACGGCTCGGAGTCGTTCGAGCCGTACTTGACCGCGCCCAGCTTGGCGCTCATGCCGTACTCGGTGACCATCGAGCGGGCCAGCGCGGTGGCCTTCTCGATGTCGTTGGAGGCGCCGGTGGTCGGCTCGTGGAACACCAGCTCCTCGGCCGCCCGGCCGCCCAGGGCGTACACCAGCTGGTCGAGGATCTCGGCCCGGGTCTGGGTGTAGCGGTCCTCCAGCGGCAGCACCAGGGTGTGCCCGAGCGAGCGCCCGCGGGGCAGGATGGTCACCTTGTGCACCGGGTCCAGGTTGGGCATCGCCCAGGCGGCCAGCGCGTGCCCACCCTCGTGGTAGGCGGTGACCCGCTTCTCCTTGTCGCTCATCGCCCGGGTCTTGCGCTCCGGCCCGGCGATCACCCGGTCGATGGCCTCTTCCAGTGCCTCGTTGGTGATCAGCCGGCCACCCTGGCGGGCGGTCAGCAGCGCCGCCTCGTTGACCACGTTGGCGAGATCCGCACCGGTGAAGCCGGGGGTACGCCGGGCGATGGTCTCCAGGTTCACGTCCGCGGCCAGCGGCTTGCCCTTGGTGTGCACGTCCAGCACCGCCTTGCGGCCGATGATGTCCGGCGGGGACACCGCGATCTGGCGGTCGAACCGGCCCGGCCGCAGCAACGCCGGGTCCAGGATGTCCGGCCGGTTGGTCGCCGCGATCAGGATCACGGTGCCCTTGACGTCGAAGCCGTCCATCTCGACCAGCAACTGGTTCAGCGTCTGCTCGCGCTCGTCGTGGCCACCGCCCATGCCGGCACCGCGGTGCCGGCCGACCGCGTCGATCTCGTCGACGAACACGATGGCGGGCGCGTTGGCCTTGGCCTGCTCGAACAGGTCCCGCACCCGGGAGGCGCCGACGCCGACGAACATCTCGACGAAGTCCGAGCCGGAGATCGAGTAGAACGGCACC
Source organism: Jatrophihabitans sp. (assembly GCA_035763985.1). Lineage (GTDB taxonomy): Bacteria > Actinomycetota > Actinomycetes > Mycobacteriales > Jatrophihabitantaceae > Jatrophihabitans_A. Next base: position 2,735 of record DASUAC010000071.1, read on the forward strand.
CCGGCCTCACCGGCCACCGCCCGGGCGAGCAGCGTCTTGCCGGTACCGGGCTGGCCGTAGAGCAGCACGCCCTTCGGGATCTTGGCCCCGATCGCCTGGTAGCGCGCCGGGTTGGCCAGGAAGTCCTTGATCTCCTGCAGTTCCTCGATCGCCTCGTCGGCACCGGCCACGTCGGCGAAGGTGGTCTTCGGGGTGTCCTTGCTGACCAGCTTGGCCTTGGACCGGCCGAAGCTCATCACCTTCGAGCCGCCGCCCTGCAGGTTGGACATCACGAAGAACAGGAACAGCCCGATCAGCACGATCGGCAGCAGCGAGATCAGCACCGAGAACAGCGCGTTCTCCTTGCTGATCTTGGTGGCCAGGCCGTCGGAACCCACCTTGGCGCGGACGTCGTTGAAGACGGTCAGGCTGGCGTCGGCCGGATAGTTCGCACTGATCTTGCTGTGCCCGTTGACCGGACTCTTCAGGTCCAGGTCGATGGACTGTTCCTTGTCGTGGATGACGGCCGACTTGACGTTGCCGGCATCGATCTGGGCCAGCGCCTCGGACGTCTTGACCGACTTGTAGTCACTGCCGCCGGAGACCACCTGGGAGACCAGGAAGATGAAGACGAGGCCGACGGCAATCCACAGCAGCGGAGAGCGGGCTAGTCGTTTGCGATCCATAATGCGTGCGCCCGTGTAACGGCTTTGCTCGGGCGTTTCCTCCTGATCGGGCCGGGGCAGATGAGACCAGCGTGCCTAGCGTCGGGACCCGTGGGCGAACTTGGCCCGCACTCTGTCGAACGCGGCGGGACGGCAGCGAGTTCCGACCACCAGGATATGTGAGATACCGACAACCTGTACGAGCGGCGACCATTATCGCGCGCCCCGGACCGGCGGACCCTGCTCCGGGCTTGCCGGGAGCGGCCCGGAAAACCCCGTCAGGCCGCGGAACGGGCGTCCCGGCAGCCCAGGTCAGCCCTGATAGACCGACTGCTTCAACCGGCCGATATAGGGCAGGTCGCGGTAGCGCTCGGCGTAATCCAGGCCGTAGCCGACCACGAACTCGTTCGGGATGTCGAAACCGACGTATTTGACGTTCACCGGCATCTTGATCGCGTCCGGCTTGCGCAGCAACGCGACCACCTCCACCGAGGCGGGGTGGCGGGCCTGCAGGTTCTTCAGCAGCCAGGACAGGGTCAACCCGGAATCGATGATGTCCTCGACGATCAGGATGTCGCAGCCGGAGACGTCCCGGTCCAGGTCCTTCAGGATCCGGACCACGCCGGAGGAGGTGGTGGACGAGCCGTAGGAGCTGCAGGCCATGAATTCCATGGTGGACGGCCGGGACAGCGCGCGCGCCAGGTCCGACATGAAGATCACCGCGCCCTTGAGCACGCCCACCAGCAGCGGCTCCCGGTCGGCGTAGTCGGCGTCGATCTTGGCCGCCAACTCGGCGATCTTCTCCTGTATCGCGGCGCTGGACACCACCGTGGCCTCGATGTCGTCGTCCAGAACGGACACGCTCACTCCCGTCTCGTCAAGGTTCTCCCGGACGTTCCCCCGCAGGCTCGGCCGGGCTGAGCACCAGTCTGCCGGACGCCCGACGGGCCCGATAACCGCCCGGCAGGTCGACGCCGCGCTGGCCGTGCCAGTCGGTCAGCAGCCGGCGAAGGCCGCCGACGTGCTCGGCGGTCAGTGGGCCGGTGCCGGCCCGCTCGGCCCACCGCTTGAGCACCCGGCCGGTCAGCGCGTCCGGCTGATCCAGCAGCGCCGCGACCTGCAGGCCGTCGGGCCGGTCCGCCTCGGTGAGCAGCCGCTCGGCCAGCAGCCGCAGCGCGTCCTCGTCGTCCTGCAGCTGGGCGGCGGTACGGGCCAGCGCCTCGGTGACACCGCCGGCCAGCACGTCCTCCAGCAGCGGCAGCACCTCGGTACGCAGCCGGACCCGGCGGAACCGCGGGTCGGTGTTGTGCGGGTCCTGCCAGACCGGCAGGCCCTCGGCGGCGCAGGCCGCCTCGGTGATGCTGCGGCGCAGCCCGAGCAGCGGCCGCAGGTAGCCCCGGCCGGCCGGCCGCATGCCGGCGATGGAGCGCAACCCGGATCCGCGGCCGAGGCCGAGCAGCACGGTCTCGGCCTGGTCGTCGGCGGTGTGCCCCAGCAGTACCAGGCCGTGCTCGGTCAGCGGCTGCAGCGCGGCGTACCGCGCGGTCCGGGCCGCCGCCTCGGGTCCGCCCTGCCGGCCGACCCGGACGGTGAGGCAGCGCACCGGGTCGAGGCCCAGCCGGTGACCCAGCTCGGCCACCGCGGCGGCCCGCTCGGCGGAGTCCGGCTGCAGGCCGTGGTCGACGGTGACCAGCCCGGCCGGCCGGTGTGCCGCCCGGGCCTCGAAGGCCAGCGCGGCCGCCAGCGCCACCGAGTCGGCGCCGCCGGAGCAGGCCACGTGGGCCGGCCGGTCCGGCGGCTGCCGGGACAGTGCCTGCCGCACCGCGAGCCGGACCGCGGCCACCGCGGGGTGCGGTCCCATGCCCGCGGCTCAGCCGTGGACGCGCTTGACCCAGTCGGCCGGGGCGGTGATCTCGGCCTTGGTCGGCAGCGTCTCCGGCGACGTCCACACCGCGTTGAACCCGGCCAGGCCGACCTGGTCGACCACCGACCGGACGAACTGCGAGCCCTGGGTGTACTGCTTGGTCTTGGCCTCCATGCCGAGCAGCGAGCGGAGCAGCCGGTCCAGCGGGTTGCCGCCGCGGCGCCGGCGTTCGGCGAACTTGCGCTCGATCTCCGGCTGGGACGGGATCACGCTGGCCGGCACCGCATTCATCACGTACTCGGCGTGCCCCTCGATCAGCGACATGAAACCGGTCAGCCGGTCCATCACCTCGCGGGCCCGCGGTGAGGCCAGCACCGCCATCAGGCCGGCGCTGTCGCCGTGGCCCCGGACCAGTTTGGCCAGCTCGCCGACCGCAGACCGCAGCCGCTCGGCCAGCGCGGACGGGTCCAGGTCGAGCGCTTCGGTGAGCGCGCCGATCTCGTCCAGCATGTGCTGGCGCAGCCAGCCGACCGAGGTGAACTGGACCCGGTGGGTGACCTCGTGCAGGCACACCCAGAACCGGAAGTCGGTCGGGTTCACCCGCAGGCTTCGCTCCACCGCCACGATGTTGGGCGCGACCAGCAGCAACTGCCCGCGGTCGACCGAGAAGAACTCGAACTGGCCGAGCACCTTGCCGGACAGGAACGCCAGCACCGCGCCGGCCTGCGCCCCGGTCACCGTGCCGCCGATCGAGGCGGTCAGCCGGCCGGGCGGCCGGATCGAGATCAGCCGCTCGGCGAGCGGGTCCATCACGGTCGACATGCTGCGGGTGTTGGCGTCCACCCAGCCGAACCGGTCCACCACCACGGTGTCCGCGGTGATCGGCGGCTCGGTCAGCATGGTCAGCTCGGCGACGTGACCGGCGGCCCGTACGGTGGCCTGCTGCAGTTCCGACACCACCGCGGCGGCCTCGGCCGGCGTCACCTCCGGCGGAGCGGGCATCAGCGCCCGAGCGGTACGCCCGGCCAGCGACCAGTCGATCAGCGATGTCATCCCTTCACGCTACCGGCGGTCGCCGACGACCGTCCTGGCGGCGACCGGGCGGCAGCTTCACCGGCGGCGGCAGCTTCACCGACAGCCGCAGCTTCACCGGCAGCCGCAGCCGACCAGCGCGGCGGCCAGGTCGTCGATCGCGACCCGGGTCGGGCCCTCCGAGGGAGCCCGGTCGGCGACGAAGGCGAAGATCAACTGCCGGCCGTCCGCATCGGTCAGCACCCCGACCATCGCCGACACCCCGGTCAAGCTGCCGGTCTTCGCCCGTACCGCGCCGTCCGCGGCTGCCGCCGGACCGGTGAACCGGCCCTGCTCGACCAGCGACCCGTCCCAGCCGGCCACCGACAGCCCGCTCAAGATCGGCCAGAGCTGCTTGTCGTTCCCGGACTCCGCATGCACCAGCACCTGGCTGAGCGCGTCGGCCGGCATCCGGTCCAGCACGGACAGCCCGCTGGCGTCCCGCATCCCGTCCCCGGCCGGGATGCCCAGGCCGGTCACGGTGCTCCGGACGGCCGCGGCGGCGCCGGCGAACGAGGCGGGCTGGTGGGCCGACAGCGCCACCTGGCGTCCGAGCACCTCGGCCAGCACGTTGTCCGAATCCCGCAGCATCTGCTCGACCAGCACGCCGACCGGCGCGGACTGCACGGTGCCAAGCACCCGAGCACCGGACGGCGCGCTGCCCAGCGCTACCTGCGCGCCGCCCAGCGCCCGGGCCAGCGCGTTGCCCGCGGCCAGGTCCGGCGCGGCGGACCGGATCGTGGCGTCCGGGGTGTCCCGGCCGCCGTCCACCATGGCCGCGGTGATCGGGCAGGCATAGCTGGACGGCGAGTCCTCCGGCGCCCAACCCGGCGCGGTGGCCGGGCCGGTGAACAACGAATCGTCCACCAGCACCTGGGTCACCGGGGTGCCGCCGAGCGCGGTACGCACCTTGGCGGCCAGGTCGGAGATCCGGCCGGCCTCCGGATAGGCCGGTGCCTGACCGGACGGGGCGGCCGAAAGCGTCGGGTCACCGCCACCGACCAGCACCACGGTGTGCGGGTCGGCACCGGCCACCACCCGGGTGCCGAACCGGTCGGTGGGCCGGTGCACGGTCAGCACGGCCGCCGCGGTCGCCAGCTTGCTGGTGGAGGCCGGTGCCACCAGCGCATCGGCGCGCCGGCTGAACAGCGTGTCGCCGGTGACCGCGTCCAGCACCTGCGCCGAGACGGACGGCCCGAGGTCGGCCGCGGCGAGCGGCTCGGCCAGGGCGGCGGCCACCCCGGCCGGGGTCGGCTCCGGCGCGGCGACTGCCGTCGGCACGGCGGCCGGCGCGGCGGTGGACAGCGCATGGCCGACATCGGCGGCAGGCGGCGACGCCGCCGGCACCGGAATCGGGTGGTAGTTGCGGTTCGCCAGGTACTGCCGCGTGCCGCCGACCGCGAAGTAGCCGGCCACCGCGAGCAGGCAGGCGAGCAGTACCGCCAGGCCGGCCGGCCGGCGACGGGTACGCGGCACGGTCACGGTAGGCCACAATAGTGGGCGACGGTGTCTCGCTGAGCCCGCACCGCTCGGCGCACCGCGTGCCAGGGATCGGTACGAGAACCTGCCCGGAGTACCCGCGAAAAGAGGAGCCATGCAGGAATTCGACGTGCTGATCGAGATCCCGAAGGGCAGCCGGAACAAGTACGAGGTCGATCACGCATCGGGCCGGATCCGGCTGGACCGGACGCTGTTCACCTCCACCCAGTACCCCGCCGACTACGGCTACATCGAGAACACCCTGGGCGAGGACGGCGACCCGCTGGACGCGCTGGTGCTGCTGCAGGGCGACCCGCTGTTCCCCGGCGTGCTGGTCGCCTGCCGGGCGATCGGCATGTTCCGGATGACCGATGAGAAGGGCGGCGACGACAAGGTGCTCTGCGTGCCGGTCAACGACCCGCGGCTGGAGCACCTGCGCGACATCCACCATGTGCCGGAGTTCGACCGGCTGGAGATCCAGCACTTCTTCGAGGTCTACAAGGAGTTGGAGCCCGGTAAGAGCGTGGAGGGCGCCCGCTGGGTGGGCCGCGCCGACGCCGAGGCGGAGATCATCGCCAGCCGGCAGCGGCTGATCGACAACCCCGGCGCCGTTCCGCACTGACCGGCGTCCAACGGTTGCTGCCTGGCCGAGTGACCGGCCTTGTCAGCCGCACTTTGCTCAGCGATAGCAGCGAGAAGCGCGCCGGTGTGCTGGGCTTGAGCACACCGACGCGCCCCTCCCCCTCAGAACCCCCACTGTCGACTAGGTGATTGCTCCCCGGCCCGATCGGCTATCGGCCGACTTGGCTACCGGCCGACTTGGCCGCCGACCGGCTCGGCTGCCGGCCGCTTCGGTAGAAGGCCGATTCGGTGGAAGGCCACGCCGTGCCCTACCGGTGGTACTGCGTCCAGCCCGGGTAGCCGGAGCGGTCCCGGTCGGAGCCGCGGCGATGGTCGCCGAACCCGTGCCGGGCCTGGTAATCCCGATCGCGTTGCCACGCACCGGCGTCCTGCGAGCGGTGCTGGCCGGCGGTTGCCTGCCGGTCGCGGGTCCAGCTGCGCAATACCACCGTGCGGGTGTCCGGGTGCTTGATCGTGCTCGGTTGGCCGGCCCGCACCGGATGCCGAGGCTGCAGATCCCTCGCCGAGTCCAGCCAGCGGAGTTCGGTTGCTATCCGGTCGCGTTGGGCGCCGAACGCGCCGTACCAGCCGAACCACCCGGTGCCGGCGAGTGCCGAACGCACCGCCTGATGCAGTTGGCTGACCGTGGTCGCGGCATCCACCGCTGCCTTCAGCTCGGACAGCTTGGCCTGCTGCTCGGCGATCCAGGACGTCCAGGCGCTTTGCTGTGCGCTGGTCAGCCGCGGATCGGCGGCGATCTTGGCGGCCAGCGCGGTCAGTTGCTGCTGGCTGCGGGTCACGAACGCATCCACCCATGCCTGCTGCTGGGCCAGGCCCGCCTGCTGGCTGGCCGGTTTCGTCTCAGTGGTGTCCGAGGCCTGGCAGGCCAATGCGGGCGCCGCCGTGGCCAAGGCCATCGAGGCGGCGGCACCGGTCACGGCAATCCTGCTGATCCTGCTCATTCGCATGTTCCGACACTCCCTGTAGTCAACACTCCTGTACCGCTGACCCCGTCAGCGCTACCCGGCAGGTGCGGACAACACCGGGCGTCCCGGCGGCGAACACGCCGGGACGGCTTCAGCCTTGCCAGCCGAAGCCGGCAGGCAAGACCTTCTCGCCGTCAAGATCGTTACTCCGTGTCAGCGGCCCTGCAACTTGAGATAGGCCTTCAATAACAAGGTATTTACCTTCGGAGGCTCGAGCCTTCAGCGA
>DASUAC010000072.1:0-2643 GCA_035763985.1 Jatrophihabitans sp.
GGTCGGCGTACAGATGATCGAGTGCCGGCGGGTGCCGTTCGACGGTCTCGTGCACGTTGAACAGCAGCAGCAGTGCCAGCGCGGCTAGCCCGAACCGGTCGAGTTCTGCGGGATTGTGTTCGGCAACCGTCTTCGCATCCGGATGCTGATAGCCGGGGGTGCCCAGAAGCCGCCGCGGCGCGGAGATCGGCTGGGTTGCCTCGAAGTCGATCAGCCGGGGGATGTCCTCGTCGTCCACCAGGATGTTGTTCGGACTGAGGTCGAGGAATACGAAGCCGAGTTCGTGCAGCCGGCGAAGCTGCCCGGCCAGTTCGTCGAGCAGCGCCAGGCTGCGGCGGTAGTAGTCGGCGAACGCAGCCGGCGTGGGCGCGATCTGCAGAACAGGGTTGTTGTGCAACATCCACTGGTACAGCGGGGTACCGGCAACCCATTCGGTGACCAGGTAACTCTGTTCCCAGTGCTGGAAGAACTCCAACGGCTCGGGGCAGAGGCCGGGCGCCTGCCGGTGGATCGCGCGCAGGGCGAGGTATTCGGCCTGCAGCCGGGTCTTGGCGTCGGCGTCGTCCTCGGTGTAACCGGTGTGCGCCCGGGCCTCCTTGACGAAGACCGGCTCGTCCTGCGCGGAGTGGAATCGGTACGCGCCACCGGCATTGCTGTGCTGGAGCACCTTCTCGTAGGTGTAGCCGCGCAGCACGACCGGCCCCCGCGCGGCCTGCGCCGCGGCTTGTTCACGGAACGGATCGGACATCCCGGCCGGCAGGACGAACCGGGGCTCCCGCTTGTCGTGGACCAACTGACCGTCCGGGCCGGTCATGACGTGCACCGGATAGCCCTCGGCGTCCACCTGCAGCCGCCGCCGGAACGCGCCGTACCGGTAGGAGACGCATTCGCTGTCACCGAAGCGGCGATCGGTGAGCACGTAGGGCCCGCTGATCCCGGAAAGCTCCGCGGCCAGCCTGCGCAGCAGCAGTTCGGCGCCGTCCTGGGACGACGGGTACAGCGCGCAGAACTTGCCGGCCTGCACCCTGCCGGCGTGCTTCCCGTGCAGAGCCAGGAAGCTGCGCCGGCCGGTCAGGTGCTTGAACGGCACGCCGAACTCGGCGCACACCGCCGAGACCACCGCCAGCACGAATTGAGCGTTGGCGAAGGAGCTGGATACGTGCACCTTCCAGCCGCTGTCGGGCAGGACGGCGGCCTCCGGTGACCAATGCGTCCAGATGCCGGTCTCGCGCTTCGACCAGCCTGCCGGCAGCGGCCCGGCGTGGTAGCGCGGCCCCGGATCGATGGTGTCCAGGGGCGCGTAATAGTCGCGGTCGGCGATCAGGAACGGTAGATCTGCAGCCATCAGCTGCTCCCTAGGCTGGCTCGCTCGAACTACCCGGCTCAGGTATCCAGTGACCATAAATACACCATTTGATTGTACGGTGTAAAGGGGGGCAAAACCGGCCGCCCGGCGCAGCCGGGCTTATCGCTGGAGCGAGCTCGGACCTATCGCTGAGGCAAGGCCGCTGGTCAACGCTTGGGCAGGCCGAGCGCTCAACGCTTGGGCAGGCCCAGTGCGACCACGATGGCGAACACGCCGAGCACCCAATAGCAGGCCACATCGAACGGACGGCTGCGTACCCGAAGCAATCCTGCCTGCTCATTGGACAGCAGCAGCCGAAAGAACCCGGCGACCAGCATGCCGGTAGCCAGCACGCCCACGGCGCGCAGCCAGTGCTGGGGGGCGATGAACACCGAGAACACGCCGGCCAGTTCGAACAGCAGCACCACGCCGAACGGGATCTCGCGCAGGTCCCGATCGTGCGGCCTGGGCCACCCGGTCATCAACCAGCCGCACGATCATCGGCTTGGCGCTCCGCCGCGGCGACCACGTTGGACAGCAGCATCGCCCTGGTCATCGGACCGACCCCACCGGGGTTCGGCGCCAGGTACCCGGCCACCTCGGCCACCTCGGCAGCCACGTCGCCGGCGATCTTGCCGTTCACCCGGCTCACCCCGACGTCCAGCACCGCCGCGCCGGGCTGCACCATCTCGGCGGTGATCAGGCCGGGCACCCCCGCGGCCGCCACCACGATGTCGGCCCGGCGCACCTCGGCGGCCAGATCCCGGGTGCCGGTGTGGCACAGCGTCACGGTGGCGTTCTCCGAGCGCCGGGTCAGCAGCAGCCCGAGCGGCCGGCCCACCGTCAGGCCCCGGCCGACCACGACCACCCGGGCACCGGCGATCGGCACGTCGTAGCGGCGCAGCAACTCGATGACGCCGAGCGGCGTGCACGGCAGCGGCGCCGGCCGGCCGAGCACCAGCGAGCCCAGGTTCACCGGATGCAGGCCGTCGACGTCCTTGGCCGGATCCACCCGGCTGAGGATGGCGAACTCGTCCAGGCCGGTCGGCTGCTGGACCAGGAACCCGGTGCAGGCCGGATCCGCGTTCAGCTCGTCGACCACCTCCTCGGCCTGGATCTGGCTTGCGGTGGCGGGCAATTCTCGCTGGATGCTGGCGATCCCGACCTCGGCGCAGTCACGGTGCTTGGCCGCCACGTACCACTTGCTCGCCGGATCCTCGCCCACCAACACGGTGCCGAGCCCGGGCACGACACCCCGCTCGGCCAGCGCCGCGATGCGCTGCTTCAGCTCCGACTTG
>DASUAC010000073.1:0-3896 GCA_035763985.1 Jatrophihabitans sp.
GAGTGGCTCGACGACGAATTCCTCTCCAACAGGGTGTTCGGATGGACCATCGCGGCCGGGAAATTCCGCTCATCCCTGATCCGGCCCGCGAACCGGATGGCGTCAAGAGCTCTCGGTTCGCGGGTGTTCACCGACCTCTCGTACAAGGTGTTCACCTCACCGCGCCGGGTGGTGTTCCGCGAGATGGAGTACGCGGTGCCGCGCAAGTCGCTCACCTACGTGCTGGACGAGATCGACAGCTGGCTCAAGCGCACCGACGAGCGGGTGGGCTTCCCGGTCGAGGTGCGGTTCGCCGCCGCCGACAACATCCCGCTGTCCACCGCGTACGGCCGCGACACCGCCTACGTGGCGGTGCACCAGTACCACCGGCGTGCGCACGAGAAGTACTTCCTGGCGGTGGAGGCGATCACCCGGACGGTGGAGGGCCGGCCGCACTGGGGCAAGCTGCACTACCGCTCGGCCGACGACCTGGCGCCGGTGTACCCGCGGTTCGCCGACTTCGTCCGGCTGCGTGACCGGCTGGATCCGGAGCGTAGATTCTCCAACGACTACCTGCGCCGGGTACTGGGTAGCTGAGAGCACTGGAGCACCACGTGGCGTTCGCCTTCGACCCCAAGTCCGAACTGCCGCTGGTGCTGGGCGGCAACGTGTTCGGCTGGTCGGCCGACCGGGACGCCTCGTTCGCCGTGCTGGACGCCTTCCTGGCGGCCGGTGGCAGCCAGATCGACACCGCCGACAGCTACTCCCGCGGCGAGTCGGAGACCATCATCGGCGAGTGGATGGCCTCCCGCGGCTGCCGGGACCGGGTGTTCCTGGCGACCAAGGTGGGTGCGCGGTCGCCGTACGACAACCTGCGCGCGGACACCATCGCCGAGGAGTTGGAGAACTCGCTGCGCCGGCTGGGCACCGACCACGTCGACCTGTACTGGGCGCACCGCGACGACCAGGCCACCCCGCAGCTCCAGACGCTGACCGCCTTCGACGCGGCCGTACGGGCGGGCAAGGTGCGCTACCTCGGCGCCTCCAATTTCTCCGCCGAGCGGCTGCAGTCCGCGCTCGACCTCGCCGCCGAGCAGGGGTTGGCCGGCTACGTCGCGGTGCAGCCGCACTACAACCTGCTCGAGCACGCCGACTGGGAGAACGGCGCCGGCCGGGTGGCGCTGGCCCATGAGCTGGCCACCTGGCCGTACTTCGGGCTGGCCTCGGGGTTCCTGACCGGCAAGTACCGGCCCGGTGTGCAGGTGGAGTCGGTACGTTCGAAGTCGGTGGCCCGCTACCTCAACGACCGCGGCTACCGGGTGCTGGCCGAACTGGACCGGATCGCCGAGACGCACCGGGTTTCGGGGGCAGCGGTTTCGGTGGCCGCGGTCGCGCTGCGCTGGCTCGCCCAGCAGCCGGGGGTGCTGGCACCGATCGCCTCCGCCCGCACCACCGAGCAGCTGTCGGAGCTGCTGCAGGTCGGCGAGTTCAGCCTGGACGACGCGGAGCTGGCCGCGCTGCGGGCGGCGGCCGCCGGGTGACTTCGCCTCGGCTGCCGGAACACCTGCTGCCGCGGGACGGCCGGTTCGGCTCCGGACCGTCCAAAGTGCCGGCCGCGTTGCTCGACGCCTTCGCCGCCGAGGGCCGGCAGCTGCTGGGCACCTCGCACCGGCAGCCGCCGGTCAAGCAGCTGGTCGGCCGGATCCGGGCCGGGCTGGCCGAGCTGTTCACGCTGCCGGACGGCTACCAGGTGGTGCTCGGCAACGGCGGCTCGACCGCGTTCTGGGACGTCGCGGTGTTCAGCCTGATCCGGCACCGGGCGCAGCACGTGCAGATCGGCGAGTTCTCCGCCAAGTTCGCCGCGGTGAGCCGGGATGCGCCGTTCCTGGCCGAGCCGAGCATCCGGCAGGCCCCGGCCGGTTCCGGGGTGCTGCCGGTGGCCGAGGACGGCGTCGACGCCTACTGCTGGCCGCAGAACGAGACCTCCACCGGGGTGATGCTGCCGGTACGCCGGGTGGCCGAGGATGCCCTGCACCTGGTGGACGCCACCTCGGCCGCGGGTGGCCTGCCGGTGGACGCCGGCCAGGCCGACGCGTACTACTTCGCACCGCAGAAGGGCTTCGCCGGTGAGGCGGGCCTGTGGTTGGCGCTGCTGTCGCCGGCGGCCGTCGACCGGGTGGCCGAGCTGCATGCCGCGGGCCGCTGGATCCCGCCGTCGCTGGACCTGCGGCTGGCCATCGAGAACAGCGCCAAGGACCAGACCTACAACACGCCGGCGATCGCCACCCTGTGGTTGCTGGCCGGCCAGGTCGAGACGATGCTCGCCGCCGGTGGGCTGCGGTGGGCGGTGGACCGTACCGCGGAGTCGTCCCGGCGGCTCTATGAGTGGGCCGAGAAGTCGGACTACGCCAGCCCGTTCGTCCGGGACCCGGAGCTGCGCAGCGCGGTGGTCGGCACCATCGACTTCGCCGCGGAGGTGGACGCCGGCCGGCTGGCCGCCGCGCTGCGCGCGAACGGGGTGGTGGACACCGAGCCGTACCGCGGGCTGGCCCGCAACCAGCTGCGGGTCGGCATGTACCCGGCCGTCGATCCGGACGACGTGTCGGCGCTGACCGCCTGCATCGACTGGCTGGTGCCCCGGCTGGTGGACTGAGCCGGCCTGGCTGCGGGCCTGGGGCCACCGCGCACCGGCGTGGAGTCCGCGGAATCGGACGTGCAGCCCGTATGGTCGCAGAATGCAGTCGCTGCGCTTGGTGGGGCCAGGTGAGGACGGCACTGCCGTCGTCCTGGAAACCCTCGACGGATCGCAGCGATTCACCCTGCCCCTCGACGAGCGGTTGCGGAACGTGTCTCAAGATCAAACCCCAGAACCACCGGCTGCGGAGCCGGCATCCGCGGCCCACCCGTTGAGCCCGCGCGAGATCCAGACCCGGGTCCGGGCCGGCGAGTCGGCACAGACGGTCGCCGAAGCGGCCGGCATGCCGATCGAGAAGGTGATGCGGTTTGCGCTGCCGGTGCTGGCCGAACGCACCCGGGTGGTCGAGGAGGCCAAGCGCGCTCGGGCCCGGCGGCCCGGCGAGAGCGGCTCCGCCCCGTTCGGCGAGCTGATCGCCGAACGGCTGGGCCGGCACGGCGTGGATCCGAACGGCGTCGACTGGGACGCCTACCGCCGGCCGGACGGCGGCTGGACGGTGACCGCGAGCTTCACCGCGCAGGAACAGGGCCGGCAGGCCAAGTTCTCCTTCGGGTTGGGAAACCGGACGGTCTCGGCGCTGGACGCGCTGGCCGCCGACCTGCTGTCCGACCGCCCGGTGCGCGCGTTGCTGCCGCCGGATCCGGAGCCGGTCGCCGAACTCGTCGAGCCCGGCCCGGTCCGGCTGTCCGCGGTCCCGGACCGGCCGGAGGTCGAGCCGGACGAGTCCGGTACGGAGGAACTCGGCCTGGCCACCCCGGCGGTCCGCCCGTTCCGCCGGCAGAAGGCGCACACCCGGCCGATCCCGGTCGACTCGGACGACGAACTGTTCGACCAGGAGGCCTTCGACGGATCGGCCGGCGGCTGGCACGAGCCGGCGCTGCCGCTGGAGCTGGCCGAGCCGGGTTACCAGCCCGGGACCGAAGCCGGCGACGAACCGGGCTACGAGCCCGGAGAGGGCCGGCACCGCCGGAGCCGGCGTGGTGACAAGCCGCGGATGCCGTCCTGGGACGACATCCTGCTCGGCGTCCGGCACAAGGAATAGCTGGCGCAGGTACCAGCCGGCGCAGGTACCAGCCGGCGCAGGTACCAGCCGGCACAGGTACCAGCCGGCGCTGGTATCAGCCGGCCCAGGTATCAGCCGGGCACGAGAACTAGCAAGCCGTTCCCCTCGGCCGGCCGGTGCGCTCGCCGGCCGGCCGAGCGACGCTCAGTGCGCCGGCCC
>DASUAC010000074.1:0-7059 GCA_035763985.1 Jatrophihabitans sp.
CTCGTACTGCGCGCGCTCGGCGAGGACGACGTCGAGCTCGTCCGGCAGGAACAGGTCCCCATGCGGCCGGACCTGCTCGACCTGTTCGAGCTCGACGAGCTGAAGAAGTACTACACGGGCGAGGAGCTGGGCGGTCACCGCGCAGGCCAGGGGGAGAAGGCATGAGCTACGACGCCCATTTCCGGGTGTGGCGGGGCGACGCAGAATCCGGCGAGCTCGTCGACTACCCAGTGGAGGTGAACGAGGGCGAGGTCGTCCTCGACATCATCCACCGGCTCCAGCAGACCCAGGCCAACGACCTGGCCGTCCGCTGGAACTGCAAGGCGGGCAAGTGCGGTTCGTGCAGCGCCGAGATCAACGGGCGGCCGCGGCTGATGTGCATGACGCGGATGTCGACGTTCGACGAGCGCGAGGTCATCACCGTCACCCCGCTGCGGACGTTCCCGGTCATCCGTGACCTCGTCACCGACGTGGAGTTCAACTACACGAAGGCGCGGGAGATCCCGTCGTTCGCGCCGCCGCCGGGCGTCGGGCTGGGCGAGTACCGGATGCAGCAGGTCGACGTCGAGCGGAGCCAGGAGTTCCGCAAGTGCATCGAGTGCTACCTGTGCCAGAACGTCTGTCACGTGGTGCGCGACCATGACGACAACAAGCCCGCGTTCGCCGGGCCGCGCTACCTCATGCGGATGACGGAGCTGGACATGCATCCGCTCGACGCGCGGCCCGGGCGGGCGCCGGAGGCGCAGGAGGTGGACGGCCTGGGCTACTGCAACATCACCAAGTGCTGCACGGAGGTCTGCCCGGAGCACATCAAGATCACCGACAACGCGCTGATCCCGATGAAGGAACGGGTCGTCGACACCAAGTACGACCCGCTGGTCTGGCTGGGCAACAAGATCCGCCGCCGGTCCTAGCTCGCCTGTCGCGGGGCGTCCACGGCCGAGCCTGCTGTCGTACGGCGGCTGGTCGTTACTGCTTCTCGGTGCGCCTTTCCAGGACGGCAGCTCCGAACCGCGCGCCGAAATCAGTGATATCCATCCGCCCTCTCGTCACCGCTATGTAGGTACGCCAGGACCGGTACCTTCGCCGGAGCTGTACGACCAGAGGGTCGTTCTTGGCCCAGTCATAGACATGGGGCATGGCGACGTCGTACTCGTACGAGACGTGCACCAGACCCAGACGGACCCAGTTGTCGACGTAGACGGGCCCCATATGTGGATTGGCCGGCTCTCGTGAGCCATTGTCCCGCCAGTTGACTATATGACGGCCGATATTCTTGCCCCGACCGGTGGGACTGCCTATGTTCTTGGCCCTCATCCGGACCACCGGGGTTCCTGACGGGCTGAGTCTCAATGCGTCGGCCAGCAGCCCCGCCTCCTCGGCGGACAGTTGCTTGATGATTTCGGCGAATGACGGATGGGCATCGTCCTTCCGGCGGCCGTCCGTGCCGGCGGCGAGCAGATTGAGGTACATCTCCTTGAGGTTCGGCTCCTCCAACGACCGAGCCAACCCCTCCATGGCCGGCAGCGCGACCGACGGGCTCGGCGTCGTCACGAACTCATCCGGGATGTCGGCGATCTTCTCGGCAAGTTCGGCCGCGAAGTCGTGCTCGAAGTACTCCTTGGACACCCCCACCAGCTTCGCGAGAGGCTCGTATACGCGAAGCAGAATCTGCTGTTTCAGCAGAACCCGGCGGGCATAGGCGGCTGCGGCTGCCTTCATCTCCGGCGTGTCCGCGGCCATCGCCGCCAGTTGGTTCTTGGTGGAGGCATCCTCACCCAGCACGGCCTTACCCACACCGGCACCCGCAGCGATGATCTCCCCACCGGTCATGCCCGAAATCGTACGTCGGTACCCCACCCGCTAGCGCAGGGAGCGGCTGAACAGCCAGGCCGCCACGCCCAATGCGGCGGCGATGCCGAACAGCCCGGCCAGCACCAGCGGGTACGAGCTGTGGAAGCTGACCAGCGCACCGACGCCGTAGACGACGCCGGCCAGTACCCCGGCGACCAGCAATGCGGCCGCGCTGCGCCGCAGCCAGCCGAACAGTGCCTCCGGACGCAGGTCGGCGGTCAGCGGCACCGTCGAGGCCAGCGACGTCGCGTCGTGCAGCGCGAACAGGGCGACCGCGAACGCCAGCACCCGGAGTACCGGTGGCGAGCCGTGCGCACCGTAGCCGAACACCCAGCCGGCGATGCCGGCCGCCAGCACGATCGCCTGGCCGGTCCGGGCCGGGCTGATCACCGCACCGAACAGCCCGAGCAGCATGACCAGCACCACCAGCACGTGCGGATGCGGAGCCAGCAGCAGCACCGCCAGCCCGGCGACCAGCTGCGCCAGCCGGACCAGCAGAGCCGGCCGCCGCCACTGCCGCCGGTCGGCCAGCGCCGGTACCGGCACCGCCCGGTGGTCGGCCGGCACCGGCTGACGCTCCCCGAAGCTGAGCCGCCGGGTGGCCAGCGCCAACCTCGGCACGCTGACGTTGAAACCGGCCACCGGCCCACGCCGGTCCTCCGGCCACTCGACCCGATCGGGACGCCCCGCCCGGCGGCTCATCGCCGTACCACCCGGTCGATCGTCCGGCCGCGCCCCGCCCGGCGGCTCATCGCCGTACCGCCCGCGGCACGGTGGCCATCCGGCTCAACCGGTGCAGCACCGCGTCCAGGCTGCCGGCGCCCAGCCAGGGCACGATCGGCACCCCGTGCGCGAGCAACGCGGCGGCCAGATTCTCCCGATGCAGCATCTGGATCTGCCAGGCGAGCTCGGTCCACGGGCCGTGCTCGGGCACCTCGACCTGGTCCGGCAAGGTGTCCACCACCAGCATCGCCCGCCCCGACCGGGTGAGCTCGGCCAGCGCGTCGGCCACGTCGTCACTGAGCAGCGGGCTGAGCACGATCACCAGCGCGCGCGGGGAAACCCGGACCAGCGCACGTGCCATCGCGAAGTCGCCGGCCGAGCCGCCACGCACCTCCAGCAGGATGTCGATGAGCCGGTTCAGCTGGTGGCGGCCACTGCGCGAGCGGACCGGCCGGCCCGGCCGGCCGAGGTCCAGCAGACCGACCCGGTCACCGTTGCGCAGATAGTGCTCGGCTATCGAGCCGGCCGCGCGCACCGCCAGGTCGATGGTGCTCGAACTGCGCCCGGCACCGGTGCTCTCCCCGATCTCCACGGTGCTGTCCAGCACCAGCACCACCTCGGTGTCCCGATCGGAATAGGTCGCCGTGACATGCAACTGGCCGACCCGGCTGGACACCGGCCAGTTGATCCGGCGCAGCCGGTCACCGGGCACGAACGGCCGCACGCCGGCCAGGTCGACCCCCTCACCGACCCGCCGGGATCGATGCAGGCCGACCACCCCGGTGGCGTTCGGCACCGCATCGGTGGCGGTGAAACCCTCGCGCAGCGGCAGGATCCGGAACGCCGACTGCACCGGCACCTGCACTTCGGCGCGCAGCATGGCCTGGGCGGTGAACGCGGTGAGCAGCACCCCGTCCAGCTGGCCACGTCCCCAGCGGGTGCTGGCCACCCGATAGCCGAACCGGCGCGGCCGGCCGGGCTCGACGGTGGTGCACACCTGCCGGCCGCCGTCCGGCAACTCGACCCAGCCGGCGAGCACCGGCCGCAGCCGCAGCATGTCCACCGGCTCGGCCGCCTCGATCTCGAACAGCAGCCGGGTCGATTCCCCCTCCAGCAACGTGCTCGCCTCGGCCCGCAGGTCGACCCGGGGCAGCCGGTACGCACGGCCCACCAGGCCGAGCAGCGCGCTCGCCCCGATCGGCAACGCGATCACCAGCAGATCCGGCCGGGACAGCGTGACCGCCAGCAGCGGCAGCACCGCCATCACCCCGAGCGCGCTGGTCAGCGCCAACGTCGGCAGCCAGCGGCCGGCCGGCCAGCGGTCTGCCGGGCGGGGCCCAGCCGGACCGTGCGCCGTCACCGCCGGCCGACCGCCGAGTAGCCGGACCGGTCGGCGTCCGGCACGGCCACCGACCGGAGCACGTTCTCGATCACGTCCGTCGGTGCCAGGCTGCGCATCCACATCTCCGGCCGCAGCGTGACCCGGTGCGCCAGCGCCGGCACCGCGACCGCCTTGACGTCCTCCGGCGTCACGTAGTCCCGGTGATGCAGCAGCGCGTACGCCCGCGCCACCAGCACCAACGCCAGCGCGCCGCGCGGCGACGAGCCGACCAGCAGATGCTGGTGCGCCCGGGTCGCATCGACCAGGTCGACGCAGTACCGGCCGACCCGCTCGGACACCTCGACGGTCTCGGTGGCCTGCTGGATCGCCAGCAAATGCCGGGCGTCCAGCACCTGCTCGACGGTGATCGTCTCGGCGCGCCGCTCGATCCGCCGCTGCAGCACCTGCCATTCCTCGTCCTTGCTGGGATAGCCGAAGGCCACCCGGATCAGGAACCGGTCCAGCTGCGCCTCCGGCAGCGGATAGGTGCCCTCGTACTCGATCGGGTTGGCGGTGGCGATCACGTGGAACGGCCGCGGCAGCTCGAACGTCCGGCCCTCCACCGTGGCCTGGCCCTCCTGCATCGCCTCCAGCAGGGCGGCCTGGGTCTTCGGCGGCGTCCGGTTGATCTCGTCGGCGAGCACCAGGCCGGCGAACAGCGGGCCGCTGCGGAAGCTGAATTCGCTCCGGCTCTGGTCGTAGACGAACGAGCCGGTGATGTCGGACGGCAGCAGGTCCGGGGTGAACTGCACCCGGCGGAACTGCAGGCCGAGCGCCTGGGCGAACGAGCGCGCCGCCAGCGTCTTGGCCAGGCCCGGATTGTCCTCGATCAGCACGTGCCCGCCGGCCAGGATGCCGGCCAGGATCAGCGCGAGCTGTCCGCGCTTGCCGACCACCGCCCGTCCCACCTCGGCGAGCACCCGATCACAATGCCGGGCCGCCTCGGCGACCGGAATCAGATCCGGCTGATCGCCTGCACCAGTTCGCGCAGCCTGGCCTGATTGACCGGTTGACTCGGCCGCTCCGGCGCGGTGGTCATGATCTGCCACAGAGGCTCCCCCATAAGCTCGCGCGCATGCACCGGATCCCGGTGCACGCTGACTCCGTGTTTGGCCTGTAGTCGTTCGGCTGCCAGTCGGGCCAGCATCGGCCGGACCGTCCATTCGTAGTTGGACGGGTCGTGACAGGCCCGATCCAGCCGGCGCTCGAGCTGCCGGAGCCGGACGAAGTACTCCGCTCGGGGCCGGCTCGACTGACTCACCGGCTCCGGCGGCGGCGTCTCGCCGATGCCGGCCCGGACCAGTTGCAGCAGCACCACGCTGACCAGCGGCACGCCGATCAGCAGCACCGGCGAGCCGCCGGTATGGCCGAACAGGCTGATCAGTTCGAGCACCGCGCCGATGGCCAGCCCGATGGCGGCGCCGCGACCGACCGAGCGCCAGAGCGCCGGCTCGGTGACGTACCGGTCGTCGGTCATGGCGGGTTCCGGACGGCGGACGCGGAGGACGAGATCTCCCGGCGCAGCCGTTCCAGCGCGCTGCGTGCGGTGACCAGCGCCGACTCGGGCAGCTGGTGGCTGGAGTAGCGCGCCTCCCGGTACAGCTCGGCCAGCTCCAGCAGCGGCTGCCGGCTGACCGGTAGCCGGTACAGCCAGCGTTCGGCCAGCTCGGTGGAGGTGTCCGAGCCGAGCCGGCCGAAGCCGGCCTCCTCCGCGATCTGCTCCAACCGGATCCAGCAGGCGATGATGGCCCGTTCCCGATCACCCCGGCGGAACGCGGCCAGCGTGTCGTCCAGGGCGTGCGACACCTGACGGGCGACCTGCTCCGGGCTCATCGCCGGCGCGTACACGGCCGGTTCCTCGTCGTGGCGCCGCGGCCGGCGACGCTCCAGCATGGGCACCAGCCGGACGATCAGCAGGATCGCCAGCAGCGCCGCCAGCCCGAGCAGCAGGGTCAGCCCACCGCGCACCAGCCAGTCCGGCACCCCGAGATGGGGATGCCAGTGGCTGGCCCGGGACGGGTCCAGCTCGTTCGCCACCGGACGCGCACTCGACGGCGAGGACGACGGCGGCGGCGCCACGACGTCCGAGTAGTGCACGCCCGGCGTCCGGCGTGCGGCGTTCGCGGCCAGGCAGGCGGCGCCGAAGCCGAGGCCGGCCAGCGCTACCAGCCACCGATCGCGTACCCGAAGCCTCGCCGTCTCACCCACCACCCTGCTCGCGGCCTGAGTGCCAGTTCGAGCCGACAATAGCCGTAAAGATCGGCGGCCCGAAGCGACGTAATCAATCTGCCCCCGGCGCTGTGTTGCCCCGGTGACCGGCACTGTGCTGCCCCGGTGACCGGGCGGGCCGCGGCTCAGGCCAGGCTCCAGCTCAGGCCAGGGCGGCGGCTCAGGCCAGGGCGGCGGTGAGGTCGGCCAGCAGATCCTCGATGTTCTCGATCCCCACCGACAGCCGGACCAGGTCGGCCGGCACCTCCAGCGGCGAGCCGGCGACGCTGGCGTGCGTCATCCGGCCCGGATGTTCCACCAGCGACTCCACCCCGCCGAGCGATTCGGCCAGCGTGAACAGGCTGGTCAGGCCGCTGAACTTCAGCGCGGCCTCCTCGCCGCCGGCCAGCCGGAACGAGATCATCCCGCCGTAGCGCCGCATCTGCTTGGACGCCAGCTCGTGCTGTGGGTGGCTGGGCAGCCCTGGGTAGTGCACCTGCGACACGGCGGGGTGGGCCAGCAGGAACTGCGTGACCTGCTCGGCGTTGTCGCAGTGCCGGTCCATCCGCACGCCGAGCGTCTTGATCCCGCGCAGCACCAGCCAGGCGTCGAACGGCCCGCACACCGCGCCCATCGCGTTCTGGTGGAAGGCGAACTGCTCGGCCAGCTGCGGGTCGGAGGTGATCGCGGCGCCGCCGACCACGTCGGAATGGCCGCCCAGGTACTTGGTGGTGGAGTGGATCACCACGTCGGCGCCGAGCGCCAGCGGCTGCTGCAGGTACGGCGAGGCGAAGGTGTTGTCGACCACCAGCTTGGCCCCGCCGGCATGCGCCAACTCGGCGAGCGCGGCGATGTCGACGACGTTGAGCAGCGGGTTGGTCGGCGTCTCCACC
>DASUAC010000075.1:0-2559 GCA_035763985.1 Jatrophihabitans sp.
CAGGCCGGCGATCACGATGCAGGCAGCGACGGCCAGCAGGTCGGCCAGCATGCCGGCCAGGATGGGCAGGTACCGCTTGCGTCGCGGCACCACCACCAGACCGTCCAGCGAAGTCTCCAGCACCAGGAAGTAGAACCGCCAGCTCAGGCGCATGGCGGACCGGACGCCGAGCCGGCGGCCGGCCAGCGCATGGAACGATTCATGCAGCAGCAACAGTGGGATTGCCGCAATCAATAGGACGAGCTGGATCACCGTGTAGTAGCTGGAGAAGAAGACCTGGTTGTAGTTCGGGATCAGGTCGGGTTGACGCACCAGATCCAGCACCGCCCAGGCGACCAGGACGAGGTAGCAGACCCACGCGAGGGGTGAGAACAGGGCCCGGCCCAATCGCTGGTAGCGAATCCCGGTCGGGTCGGCACCGTCGCGCTCCGAGGCTCGGACCAGTTCCAGCTCGGCAAGGCCGGCGAGCAGCTCGTCGATCTCCAGCACCTCGCCGTACTGCTGCTCGAACCACCGTGCCACCTCTCGTGGCGTATCGCCGTCGGCAAGCCGGCGTACCGCAGCAGCCCCGTCGGCCGGAAAGATGCCATAGGAATCGATGTCCGCGCGGCCGATGGTGACCTCGTCGCCCTCGGCCAGGTACACCAGCGGATACAGCCGGACCGGCTGGTCCAGGTCAAGAACGGCGTGGGTGGTCACCGGTGCATCACCGACCTCCTGGTTCCTCGGATGGCAAGCCTCGAACGACGATCCGGCCGCGGGCATTAGCGTTGCTACGCCGGTCGATACCCGCGAGTTCGCCGGTGGCGAAGGTGTGCGCGGCGTTCAGAGGCCGCCGCGCACACCTCCCGCGGGTCACACCACGGCGCCGCCGTAGTTGATGCACACGTTGTTGGTGAGCCGCACCGGGCCCGCCTTGCGGATCGGAATCTTGCGCGTCTTCATGGAATCACCTCCTCTCGGTATTGCATTTTTGAGGAGAAGATGAGGTTATGATAAATAAGTCATGTCCGCCAGGCTATAGGGCGTTTTTGTCCTTTGATCCTGGCGGCATTGCGCTGCGCCGGCGTAGGTCTGCACCGACCGGCCCGGCGTAAGGCTGGGTAGGTCTGCCGGCGTCAGGCTTCGGCTTCCAGCACGTCCAGCGCGTGCTGCAGATCGGCCGGGAACGGGGACCGGATCTCCAGGTACTCCCCGCTGACCGGATGCTCGAAGGCCAACTCCCGGGCGTGCAGCCACTGCCGGTTCAGGCCGAGCTTGCGGCTGAGCACCGGGTCGGCGCCGTACATCGTGTCGCCGCAGCACGGATGCCGCAACGCCGCCATGTGCACCCGGATCTGATGGGTACGCCCGGTCTCCAGCCGGACATCGAGCAACGAGGCCGCCCGATAGGCCTGCACGGTCTCGTAGTGGGTGACGCTGGGACGGCCGCCGGAGACCACCGCGAACTTCCAGTCCGAGGACGGATGCCGGTCGATCGGCGCATCGATGGTGCCGCTGGACGGATCCGGGTGGCCCTGCACCAGCGCCGAGTACAGCTTGCGCACCGTCCGCTGCTTGAACGCCCGCTTCAGCCCGGTGTAGGCACGTTCGCTCTTGGCCACCACCATCACCCCGGTGGTGCCGGCGTCCAGCCGGTGCACGACGCCCTGCCGCTCCGGCGCGCCCGAGGTGGCGATGTCGATGCCCATCGCGGCCAGGCCCTGCACCACCGTCGGCCCGGTCCAGCCCATGCTCGGATGGGCCGCCACCCCGACCGGCTTGTCGACCGCCACCAGGTCGCCGTCGGAGTACAGCACGGTGAGTCCGTCCACCGGGGTCGGCGGCGCCGCGGCGAGGTCGGGCGGATCCGGGATGGTGATCTCCAGCAGCGCGCCGCCCCGTACCTTCTCCGACCGGACCGGTGCGCGGAAGTCGAGGGTGACCGCTCCCCCGTCGATCAGCCCGGCCGCGGCCGTCCGGGACAGCCCGAACATCCGCGAGATCGCCACGTCCAGCCGTAGGCCGGCCAGCCCCTCCGGCACCGGCAGCAACCGCGAATCAGCCACCGCTGCCCTGCCGGTGCAGCTCGGCCTCCTTGCTCGTCCGCCGGCCGGCCAGGTCGATGCCGAGCAACGAGATCAGCACCGCCAGGCAGCCGCCCACCACGATGCAGGAGTCAGCGATGTTGAAGATCGGCCAGATATGGCCGTCGCTGGCGAACAGCGAGATCCAGTCGACCACATGGCCGCGGCCCGGTGCCGGTGCCCGGAAGAACCGGTCGGTCAGATTGCCCAGCGCGCCGCCGAGCACCAGGCCGAGCGCGACCGCCCAGCCCACCGACCGCAGCCGCCGGGCGGCCCGGACGATGATCGCCACCACGACCAGGGCGATCACGGTCAACGCCACGGTGGCGCCGGTGCCCACCGAGAAGGCCGCCCCGGAGTTACGGGCCTGCACCAGGTACACCGCACCGCCGAGCAGCCGGATGCTCCGGTCCGGGCTGATGGTGGCGACCACCAGCACCTTGCTGATCACGTCGGCCAGCAGCGCCAACACCGCGATCACGGCGAACAACCA
>DASUAC010000076.1:0-3389 GCA_035763985.1 Jatrophihabitans sp.
GCCTCGGTGCCGGTCGGCACCTCCGGGCAGGCGACCCTGATCTATTCCAAGGCCGAGCACCGGGTGCTGCTGATCGGCCAGCACCTTCCGGCGCCGCCGGCCGGCGAGACCTACCAGGTGTGGATGCTTGCCCCGGACGGCAGCGCCACCTCCGGCGGCCTGTTCCGTCCCGACCGCAACGGCACCGCGCTGGTGCAGGCCAGCGGCGATCTCCGGCATACCGCCCGGATGGGCATCTCCGTCGAACGGGCCGGCGGAGCGAGCCGGCCCACGCCCGGCGCCATCGTCGCCGACGTGCCGATCTGAGCAACCGCGATCGGCGGATCAGACGGTGGCCGCGCTACCGGTGTGGTTCTCCACCATCACCTCGGTGACCGGCGCCGAGCAGCAGCAGGCACTGGTTCTGGCCCGATCGGATGTCGGCCGGCAACCAGCCGCGGCCGCCCGGCCCATCTCGCCGTCGGTCAGGCCGTACATCCGATCCGGCTTCTCGGTCACACGATCGGCGGATGTACCGCACCGATCATGTCGTCGATGGCATCCGGCTTATTGCCGTTACTGAAAGTCAGCTGCTGCTGTATCGCGACCACCCCGGCGGTCTGATGCACGGCATGGATCAGCGCGTCGATGTCGGTGTGCTTGGACACCGTGCCGGTCAGCGTCACCACGCCTTCGCCGACGGTGACGTGGATCTTGGCCCCTCCGTCGCACAGCGGCGGAATGACCTCGTCGACGAGTTCGCGCCCGATCTCGCTGTCATCGCGCAGGTACGGCTTGAGCAGATCGGTGCGGCTAAGAGCTCCTCGCTCTGCTCGGCCAGTGGCGCCGCGGGATAGATGCCGGCGTTGTTGACCAGGATGTCGACCGAGCCGTACCGGCTCCGGCAGAACGCGATCAGGTCGCGGATCTCGGCCTCACTGGCGACATCGGTCTTGTGCGCGACGGCGGTCCAGCCGTGCTCGCGCAGGGCCTGCGCGGTCTCCTCCGCCGCTGGGAAGTCGACGTCGGCCACCACCACCGGCCTCGGCCAGCCGGTAGCAGACGCCGCTGCCGTTACCCTTTGCGCCGCCGGTCACGATGGCCGACTTGCCGGTCAGATCGAGCAATTCGGCGATGGTCTGCATGACCCTTCCAGGACTGTGACGAAGAACCTGCGGATCAGCGCAGGCCCTGCAGCCGGCGCATCTCCTGGTCGATGGCCGCGGGACTGAAATCGTCGCCGCGCCAGACGTCCCAGGCGTTCAGCAGCACGGCGATGCCCCAGCCGGCGATCGGGAAGATCGGCCAGAAGAAGCCACGGTTGTCGCCGGACATCAGCCAGAGCATCACCAGGAAGCTGTTGACCAGGACATAGACGACGACATGGGTGAGCAGGTCACGCCGTTTCTTCAGCTGCTTGACGGCACGTTCGCGTAACTGGTCGGTTTGGTCGATGGCCGAGTGACCGGTGCCCGAGTGATCGGTGCGGTCGGCGGTCGGCGGTTCGGCCCCGGGGTCGGCGGTCATGGCAACCTCCAGGGATTGCAGTGATAGCTCAGCACTCTCACGGTGCACCACCGGGGGCGCCGGCACATCGGGCTCTCGGCCCGGGTGCACCGTGCCGAACGTCCTGGCGTCCGCCGTCCGCGTCGGTTCGGGTGCCAACCCAGTCCGCATTGGGGCCGAAGTTCCCTAGTCGGGGCAGCCCGGCATCGGCACGCTATGCCGTAACAGTCCCGTCGTACGAAGCGTCGCGCAGGTATGGAGGACACGATGAACGGCATCCTGGTCGGCCTGGGCACCGACGATGCGAACACCGAACTCGATTGGGCGGCCGCCGAGGCGCAGACGCGCGGCGCGCGGCTGCAGGTCGTGCGCACCTACCACGTCAGCGAGGGGGCGCGGCCGTGGCTGGCCGACACCGACAAACTGATCCTGGAGGACCGGCAGCGGGCCGCGGAGCGTCGGGTGGCGGAGGCGGTCTCCTACCTGACCGAGCGATGGCCGGGGGTCGAGGTGACGGCCGAGGCGGTCAAGGGCCTGGCCGAGGACGTGCTGATAGACCGGTCGGCCGACGCCGCGGTCACCGTGCTCGGCAGCCGGCAGCTGGGCCGGTTCGGGGCGGCCGCGCACGGCTCGGTCAGCACCGTGGTGGCAGCGGCGGCGCACGGCCCGGTGGTCGTGGTGAGCCACCCCGGCGCCGCGACCGGCACTCCCGGTTCGGTCATCGTCGGGGTGGACGGATCGCCGCGGGAGGCCGAGGTGCTCGGTTTCGCCTTCGACTACGCCAGCCGGCATCACCGGCCGTTGAACGCGGTGTACTGCTGGCGGCCGGACCTGCTTGCCACCAGCAAGTGGCGCGGCGAACCGCCGCCGCCCGAACGGGCCGTCCGCTGGCTGGCCGAGACGGTGGCCGGCTGGCAGGAGAAGTACCCGGACGTCGCCCTGCAGCGCGGGGTGGTCCGCGATCACCCGGTCGCCGGGCTGGTGGCGGCCTCGGAGGGCCAGGACCTGCTGGTGGTCGGCAGCCGATCCCGGCATGCCCGGGTCGCGGCGCTGCTCGGCTCGGTCAGTCAGGGCGTGCTGCACCACGCCGCCTGCCCGGTGGCGATCATCCACCCGGGCGCGGACGGCGTCGTCGAGGGCTGAGTCGGAAGGCTGAACCGACCGAACGCTGAACCGGCTGAAAGCTTCCGGCCTCAGCTGAACCTCCGGCGTCAGCGCGCGTCGGGCAGTCGGTCGCCGTGCACCACCAGCACCGGGCAGTGCGCGTGCTCGGCCACGTTCGCGCTGATCGAGCCGAGCAGCAGCCCGGTGAAGCCACCGTGGCCGCGGCTGCCGAGCACCAGCATCAGCGCGTCGGCGCTCCGTTCGATCAGCAGCCTGGCCGGATGGCCCTCCAGCACGTCCAGCCGCAGGTCCGCCGGCCGGTCGGCGCCGAAGGCGGTGTCCACCGCGTCGGTGAGCACCTTCTCCATGTCGGCGTGCAGGTTGTAGGTCAGCGGCATCGCCGCGGTGCCCCAGCCGGTGATCATCGGGTACTCCCAGGCCAGCACCGCCTCCAGTCGGGCGCCGATGTCGGCGGCCAGCCGACGGGCCCAGCGCAATGCCTGGATCGACTGCTCGGATCCGTCGACGCCGATCACGATCCGCTGGACCGGTCGGCCGGGTTCGGTGCTGGTCATCGGGGCGCTCCCGGGGTGAGGGCAGCCGGCTCACCGGCCGCCGGGTGGTCCGGCGGGACCGTCCGCGGGATGCCGACGATCGCGACCGGGCATGGGCTGTGGTGCAGGACGGTGGCGGTGACCGGGCCCAGCCGGGACGGCCAATGGTCGTCCGGATGCCGGCAGCCGAGCACCAGCAGTTCGGCGTCGCGGGCCAGCACGGCCAGCGACTCCGCCGGTTCCTCG
>DASUAC010000077.1:0-11807 GCA_035763985.1 Jatrophihabitans sp.
GGACGTCAAACTCGACGTCGGCCGCGAGCTCACCCGCGGCCTCGGCGCCGGGGCCGACCCGGACGTCGGCCGCAAGGCGGCCGAGGACCACGCCGAGGAGATCGAAGAGGTCATCAAGGGCGCCGACATGGTCTTCGTGACCGCCGGCGAGGGCGGCGGCACGGGCCCCGGCGGCGCTCCGGTGGTGGCCCGCATCGCCCGCTCGCTCGGCGCGCTGACCATCGGCGTGGTCACCCGCCCGTTCACCTTCGAGGGCCGGCGCCGCGCCAACCAGGCCGAGGACGGCATCGCGGAACTCCGCGAAGAGGTCGACACCCTCATCGTCATCCCGAACGACCGGCTGCTGTCCATCTCGGACCGCCAGGTCTCGGTGCTCGACGCCTTCAAGTCGGCCGACCAGGTCCTGCTCTCCGGTGTCCAGGGCATCACCGACCTGATCACCACACCCGGTCTGATCAACCTCGACTTCGCCGACGTCAAGTCGGTCATGTCCGAGGCCGGTTCGGCCCTGATGGGCATCGGCTCGGCCCGCGGCGACGACCGCGCGGTGGCCGCCGCCGAGATGGCGATCTCCTCGCCGCTGCTGGAGGCGTCCATCGACGGCGCCCGGGGCGTGCTGCTCTCCATCTCCGGCGGTTCGGATCTCGGTCTGTTCGAGATCAACGAGGCGGCCCAGCTGGTCAGCGAGGCCGCCCACCCGGAGGCCAACATCATCTTCGGCGCGGTCATCGACGACACGCTGGGCGACGAGGTCAAGGTGACGGTGATCGCCGCCGGCTTCGACTCCGGTCAGCTGCCGTACAAGAAGGTGGACGTGCGCCGGGAGACCGAGGCGGCCACCCGGCCGGCGGTGCCGAGCACGGTCAACGGCCACCAGCCGGCCACCGCGCCGCCCCGGCCGGCCGAGCCGGTGGCCGGCACCTCCGGCGTGGTCTGGTCCCCGTCGACCACCTCCTCCGGCGGCGCGCATTCCGCGCACCGGCCGGTCACGCCGGCACCGGTCCGTCGTCCGGTGGAACTCGACGAAGAACTGGATGTGCCCGATTTCCTCAAGTAATTCCGCCCCTATCCGAACTCGGAAGGGGGCACAGACTTCGGCGGGCGTCCGGCGATGACCAACCCGGATGCCCGCCGAGCCGAGATTGCCGAGAACCTGCGGCAGGTACGGGCTCGGATCGGTCAGGCGTGCCGTGCCGCAGGGCGGTCCCCGGACGAGGTCAGCCTGATCGCGGTGACCAAGTTCTTCCCGGTCACCGATGCCGTCCACCTCGCCGAGTTGGGCGTGGCCGACCTCGGCGAGAACCGGGACCAGGAGGCCTCGGCCAAGGCGGCCGCCTTCGCCGAGCAGAGCGACCGGCCGGTCCGCTGGCATTTCATCGGGCAGCTGCAGACCAACAAGGCACGTTCGGTGGCCCGCTACGCGGACCTGGTGCACAGCGTGGACCGGCTCGCATTGGCCGAGGCGCTGGACCAGGCGGCCGGCCGAGCCGGCCGGGTACTGCCGGTGCTGGTGCAGCTCAGCCTGGACGCCGGTGAATCGGGCGCCGGCCGGGGCGGCAGCGCCGAGGCCGAACTGCTCCGGCTGGCCGACCGGGTCACCGGATTGGCCAACCTGCGGCTGACCGGGGTGATGGCGATCGCGCCGCTGGCGGCCGACCCGGATCCGGCGTTCGCCCGGTTGGCGGACGCGGCGGCGGCGCTGCGCGCCGCCCACCCGGAGGCGACGGTCATCTCGGCCGGCATGAGCGACGACCTGGAAGCCGCCATCCGGCACGGCGCCACACATGTGCGTGTCGGTACGGCGTTGCTCGGCCGCCGTGCCACACACTTTCGATAACGTCGGGCGAAGAGTCCGGCCGGGTACGGCTGCACGGGATTCAGGAGGACGACATGGCAACAGCCTTTCGGAAGATGGGCGTCTACCTCGGGCTGGTCGAGGACGACGACTACGCCGAGGGCGGCACGGAGTCCTACGGCGCCCTGGCCCGGGAGCCGCACTACCACCGCCGGGACACCGAGGTGAGCCACCACCCGCGCGGCTACGAGCCGGCGGCCGAGGTGGAGACCTACGACGAGTACGAGGCAGCCTACGAGCCGGCGCCGCAGCGGATCACCACCCTGCACCCGCGGACCTACAACGAGGCCAAGACGATCGGGCTGCAGTTCCGGGCCGGCACCCCGGTGATCATGAACCTGTCCGAGATGGACGACGCGGACGCCAAGCGGCTGGTCGACTTCGCCGCCGGGCTCACCTTCGGCCTGCACGGCAGCATCGAACGGGTCACCCCGAAGGTGTTCCTGCTCAGCCCGCACAACGTGTCGGTGACCGCCGCGGACAAGCAGCGCATCGTCGAGGGCGGTTTCTACAACCAGAGCTGACCGGGCAGCGCCGTTCCTTCGGCCGGGTCGCCGGTGCGGATGCGAGAATGGCTCCATGGCGACGTTCTGGGCTGCACTCGGGCTGGTGCTGCTGATCTTCTACCTGATGATCATTGCCCGGTTGGTGGTCGAGACCACCCGCAGCTTCGCCCGGTCCTGGCGGCCGGTGGGGGCGGCGGCGATCGGGCTCGAGGTGGTCTACGTGGTCACCGACCCGCCGATGAAGGCGTTGCGCCGGCTGATCCCGCCGCTCCGGCTCGGCGGCATCAGCCTGGACGTGAGCGTGTGGGTGCTGCTCATCGTCGTCTGGATCCTGCGTATCTTCGTCGACAGCATGGCCGCATCGTCCTGAGCCTGGCGACCGTGCTGCAGCGAGCGACTCGGAAAAGGCCGACAAGTCGGCCAGCACGGATGATGACTTTGGGACACGTGCGTCAGGAGAGGCTGTCAACTCGCTATCCTCCGTATGCACCCGTAGCGCCGCCGGGTGCGGTCTCGCTCAACCAGCAGCGTGGCTCATACTTTGTACGACGTCCGAACAACCGGTTGGCGGACCTCGAGCAGGTTCACCATCTAGCGCATTTGAGGTGGCCCGATGCCCTTGACCCCCGCCGAAGTCCACAATGTGGTCTTCAAGAAGCCCCCGATCGGCAAGCGCGGGTACGACGAGGAAGAGGTTGACGCCTTCCTCGACATCATCGAGGTCGAACTGGCCCGGTTGATCGAGGAGAACACCGATCTACGCAACGGGTCGGGAGGCGGCGGCGGTGACCCGGCCGCGCTGAACCAGGCGCGCGAGGAGAACCGCCGGCTGTCGGCCCGGGTGGGCGAGCTGGAGTCGGCGCTGACCCAGGCCCGGCAGGCGCAGCCGGCTGCCGGCAACGCCGCCGACGCGGCCGCGCTGACCCAGGCCCGGGAGGAGAACAAGCGGCTGTCCACCCGGGTGGGCGAGCTGGAGTCGGCGCTGACCCAGGCCCGCCAGCAGGCGCAGCAGGCCCAGCAGGCCGCGGCTCAGGCGCAGCAGGAGGTCGCGGCGGCCCGGGCGGCCGGCACCGGCGCGGCGGCGGCCGGCGCCGCGGCGGGTGGCGCGGCCAGCCAGTTGGCGCAGGCCGAGCGGGTGCTGGCGCTGGCGCAGCAGGCCGCGGACGAGCAGACCGCGCAGGCCAAGGCGCATTACGACAAGACCATCGCCGACGCCAAGACGCACCAGGAGCGGGTGCAGAGCGAGGCGCGCGCGTTCCACGAGAAGACGGTCGCCGACGCCCAGGCCCGGGCCGACCAGCTGGACCGCGAATCGCGGGCCAAGGCCGCCAACACGGTGCAGGAGGCCGAGCAGCGGGCGCACCAGATCTCCACCCAACTGGAGCAGCGCAAGGCCGCGCTGGAGAAGCGGCTGGAGGAGCTGCGCACCTTCGAGCACGAGTACCGGTCCCGGCTTAAGAGCTACCTGGAGTCTCAGCTGCGTGACCTGGACGCCAGTGGCACCCGGGCCGACGCGGCGAACAACGCCACGGACAAGCAGCCGGAAAAGGCATAATCCGCGCCCACGGCTGAAGACGTCGAGTAGGCGGCGCGCGTGCAGATCTTGATCCTGCTGCTGTTGGTTGCCGCGCTCGCGCTGCTGGTGCTTGCGCTGGTCGGCGCCAACTCCGCGCTGGCGGCCTGCTCGATCGCGCTCAGCCTGGTGGCGGTGGCGATGATCGTGCGCGGCCGGCAGCGGCGCACGGAGCTGGCCAGGGCCCGGGCCGCCGAGGCCGAACGGCTAGCCCGGATCGAGGCTCAGCAGGACGAAGCGACCCGGGTGCTGGCGGCGGCGGCCGCCGAGGCCGGCCGGCGCGCGGCGGCCGCACCGGCCGAGCCGGTCGGCCTGGCAGCTGAGCCGGTTGCCGCGGAGCCGATCACCGTGGCCGCGGAGCCGGTTGCCGTGGCCGAGCCGCTGGCCCCGGCCGCCGAACCCGTCCCGACCGCATCGCCCGACGCGGCAACCACCGGATCGTGGCGGGTCGAGTCGGCCGCGGCGAGGGGAACCCCGGTGACGCTGGAGGCGGCGGCGCAGAAGGCGACGGAGTTCGCGGTGCCGTCCGGCTATGACATCTCGACGGCAACCGCCCCGGGTGAGCCGGCCGCCGCATCCACCATGCCGCCGCTGGACCGGCACGGCCGGGCCCGGGTGTGGGTGATCGACGGCCGGCCGCGCTACCACCTGGTCGAATGCCGGCACCTGGACGGTACCGCCGAGCCGATCAGCCTGAACCAGGCGGTGGAGGACGGCTTCACGCCGTGCGCCGACTGCGATCCGGACAACCGCATCACCGGTTGAGGAACGCGGCACCCCAGTACCCGACAACATTGCCCGGTCATCGCCGGGCAAGGTGGTACCTTGCCGCGGGTCGGAGGTGTGATGATCGAGAACGCGACGAGCGCGGACGAGCGCGATGAGCCAGCCGGTGGACCACTCGTCCCGGACAGCGACGCCGTCCACCACGCGGCCTGGTCGCACCGGCGCGCCACCGCGCTCCGGGTGGTGCAGACATTTGCCTTGGCGTTGCTGATCTATCTGCTCATCCTGACCGGATACGTGGTCGCGGCCACGCTGAGCCAGCAGCTGAACAACGTGAACTCCAGGCTCGACGTCCCGCTGCGGAGCACGGCCTTCACCCTCCCCGCGGACGAGGCCTGGCTGGGGTTGACCCTGCTGGCCGCGGTAGTCGTGGCTCTGAACCTGGCGGTGGCCTCGCTGGCGGAGGCCGGGCAGTCGAGTGCGGACACCGCGCGTCCCGCGCTCTACGGACGGGTCTACTCCCTGGTGCTTGCCTCCCGGCTGGCCGGCGTCGTGGCCGCCATGATCGGTATGAGCGCGATAGGTTCGATCTTCGCCTCGGACGACCGTTCGCCGCTGGGCGTGCTGGATCTGCTCGCCATCCTGATGAGTTCCTATCTGCTCGTCGTGATCTCGGTGGACGCCCGCGAGGGGATGACCCCGTTCCGCTCCTACGAGTCGGCCCGGGCGCAGCATCAGTGGCGGCGGCGGCTGATCGGGATCGAGGCAGCCAGAAGGTACTGGGCGCCGCCGTCGGCAAGCCGGCCGCTGGTCACCACCTGCTGGTGGACGCTCGGCCTGCTCGCGGTCCTGGTGGTGGCGAGCGTGCCGGTCCGGCTGATCAGGGACGGCCGGTTCCACCCGGCGTGGGTGCCGAACGTCTTCGGGATCGCGGCCATGAACCTGCTCGGCGCGGCGATCATCGGGCTCGCGCTGGCCTTCGCCGTGCTCTTCGACGCGATCACCATCGTCGCCGTCATCGTGCTGTGCGGCGCGGTGTTGCTGGGCTTCGAACTCTGGCCGAGCTTCTCGTTCTGGATCTACTCCGGTGACTTCCCGGTCTGGCAACGGGTCGTGGGCCTGGCCCTGAACGTGTTCTTCCGGCTGGCCTGCCTGCTGCACGTCGCACTGTGGGTGGGCAGGCGCACCTGGACGCTGCGGCGCGGCGACATGATTCCGCTGCTGTCCATGCTGGTCGATGCCGTGGCCGGCCACATCGTCGCGATCATGACCGGCCGCGTCACGATCTCGGCAAGGATCAACCGCTACCGGATCTTCAGCCGGCTGCGGCGCTGGTACGACCACGCCTCGGGCCAGGCGGGGACGGCAGAAGCCATCCCCGCCGAGGCTGTCCCCGCCGAGGCCGTCCCCGCCGAGGCCGCGGCCTCAGCCGGTAACCCGTAACAGCCAGAGCTGCAGGCCGAGTTCCTCGTCGCTGGTCCGGTAGTAGCCGCCGGCCTCGGCCGGCGGTCCCTCGGCCAGCGACTGGGCCAGCACCTCCCGCGCCAGTTCGTCGGCATGTTCGCGGATCGCCTCCGCCGGCTCGGGCGAGCCGCCCACCTGCCAGTGCAGCTCGATCCGGTCGGTCACCTCGTATCCGGCGCTCTTGCGAGCCTCCTGCACGATCCGGACGATGTCGCGCAGCGTGCCCAGCCGGCGCAGCTCCGGGGTGAGCTCCAGGTCCAGCGCAACCGTGTCCTGGCCGCCGCTCTCCACCGCCCAGCCGGACACCGGCACCTCGGTCACCACCAGGTCGTCCGGGCCGAGTTCGCCGAACTCGCCCAGCGGGTAGCTCGCCCGGTCGCGCAATGCCGCGGCCACCTCGGCCGGAGCCGCCGCGGCGACAGCATCGGCAACCTGCTTGGTACGGGGGCCGAACCGCTTGCCCAGCGTCCGGAAGTTGGGCTTGACGGTGACCTGGATCAGGTCGGCGGAGTCGGCCAGCTCGGCCAGTTCGGCAACGTTGAGCTCCTCGGCCACCTCGGCCCGCAGCTCGGCCGGCAGCTGTGCCCAGCCGGGGGCCGAGATCAGCGCCCGGGCCAGCGGCTGCCGGGTCTTCACCTTGGCGGCCGCCCGGGCCGCCCGGCCCAGCTCGACCAGCCGGCGAACCAGTGCCACCTGCTCGCCCAGCGCGCCGTCGTCCACCGGTTCCGGACGCGGCCAGCCGGCCAGGTGCACCGACTCGACGCCGGTCGCCTCGGCGAACAGGGCACGCCAGACCGCCTCGGTGACGAACGGGACGTACGGCGCCAGCAGCTTGGTCAGCGTCTCCAGGCTGTCGTGCAGGGTCTGCAGCGCGGCCGGGTCGCCCTCCCAGAACCGGCGCCGGGACCGGCGGACGTACCAGTTGGACAGGTCGTCGATCAGCTGCGCCAGCGCCCGGCCACCGCGCGCGGTGTCGTAAGCCTCCAGCGCCGCGTCGACCTCCTGCGCCACCCGGGCGGTCTCGGCGCGCGCCCACCGGTCCAGCACGCTCGGCTCAGCGCCGGTGCCCCTGCCGGGTTCCCAGTCGTTGGCCCGGGCGTACAGCGACTGGAAGGAGGCCAGCGACCAGTAGGTGCGCAGCACCTTGGAGGCGATCTCCTCCAGCACCTTGTGCCCGATCCGCCGCTGCGACCACGGTGAACCGGAGGCCACCATGAACCAGCGCACGGCGTCGGCCCCGTGCCGCTCCAGCAACGGCATCGGCTCCAGGATGTTGCCCAGGTGCTTGCTCATCTTGCGTCCGTCCTCGGCCACGATGTGGCCCAGGCAGATCACGTTGCGGTAGGAGCTCTGGTCGAACACCAGCGTGCCGATCGCCATCAGCGTGTAGAACCAGCCGCGGGTCTGGTCGATCGCCTCGCAGATGAAGTCCGCCGGGTAGGAGGAGCGGGCCAGTTCCGCGTTGCGGTGCGGTGCGCCGAACTGCGCGAACGGCATCGAGCCCGAGTCGAACCAGGCGTCGATCACCTGCGGCACCCGGCGGAAGGTGCCGGGTACGCCGGGCAGCGTGAAGTTCGGCGCGTCCACGTGCGGCCGGTGCGGATCCAGCTCGGACAGGTCGGTGCCGGTCAGCTCGGACAGCTCGGCCAGCGAGCCGACGCAGACCAGCCGGTGCGGCTCGGCGTCGTTGCGCCAGATCGGCAGCGGGGTGCCCCAGTACCGGTCCCGGGACAGCGCCCAGTCGATGTTGTTGGTCAGCCAGTCGCCGTACCGGCCGTGCTTGATCGTCTCCGGATACCAGTTGGTGGCCTCGTTCTGGGCCAGCAGCTCCTGCTTGCGGGCGGTGGTCCGGATGTACCAGGACGGCAGCGCGTAGTACATCAGCGGGGTGTGGCAGCGCCAGCAGTGCGGGTAGGCGTGCTCGTACGCGACGTGCTTGAACAGCAGGCCGCGCCGCTTCAGGTCGGCCACCAGCGACTCGTCGGCATCCTTGAAGAACAGCCCGCCGACCAGTTCCAGCTCGGGCAGGAAGTGCCCGCCCTTGTCGATCGGGTTCACCACCGGCAGCCCGTACGCCCGGCTCACCGCCAGGTCCTCGGCGCCGAACGCCGGCGACTGGTGCACCAGGCCGGTGCCGTCGTCGGTGGTCACGTAGTCGGCCAGCACCACGAAATGCGCCGGCTGCTCGGCGTCGCCGATCTGCACCAGCTCGAACGGGCGCTGGTAGCGCCAGCGCTCCAGGTCGGTGCCGGGATAGCTGGCCAGCACCTCGAAGTCGCTGCCCAGCACCCGCTCGGCCAGCGGCTCGGCGACCACCAGCGTGCCGTGCTCGCCGCGGGTGACCAGGTAGGTCACCTCGGGGTTCACCGCCACCGCGGTGTTGGACACCAGCGTCCACGGCGTGGTGGTCCAGACCAGCAGCTCCGCCCGGCCGGCCCAGTCACCGAAGGTGACCGGGAAGCGCACGAACACCGAGGGGTCGACCACCGTCTCGTAGCCCTGCGCCACCTCGGCGTCGGACAGGCCGGTGCCGCAGCGCGGGCAGTACGGCGCGACCCGGTAGTCCTCCACCAGCAGACCGGAGTCGAAGATCTGCTTCAGCGCCCACCAGACCGACTCGACATAGCTGGAGTTCATCGTCCAGTAGGCGTTGTCGTAGTCGCACCAGTAACCCATCCGTTCGGACAGCTGGGTGAACTGGTCCACGTGCCGCTGCACCGACTCCCGGCAGCGGTCGTTGAACTCGGCGATGCCGAAGCGCTCGATGTCAGCCTTGCCGGTGAAGCCGAGCTCCTTCTCCACCGCCAGTTCGACCGGCAGGCCGTGGCAGTCCCAGCCGGCCATCCGGGGCACGTGGTAGCCCTTCATGGTCCGGTAGCGGGGGAACAGGTCCTTGAACACCCGGGCCTCGATGTGGTGGGTGCCGGGCATGCCGTTGGCGGTCGGCGGCCCTTCGTAGAACAGGAACCGGGGACCCTGCGCGGTCTGGTCCAGGCTGCGCTGGAACACCTTGGCGTCGGCCCAGAACTGCAGCACCTCGTGGTCGGTGCGAGCCAGGTCGACGTGCGCCGGAAGTGGCTGGTAAGCCATCGTCTGCATCTCCTCCACCGGTGTTGCCTGCCCTCGGTGGAGGGGACGACAGCTGCGCTGCCGCGGTACCACCCCTCTTGGCGGCCGGATGCTGCTCGGACGCCCGCTCGTTGGTACTGCGCTCGGTTCTACTGAGGCCGCAGCGGCCCGTTCTTCCGAAGGCTCGGAGGTGATTTCGGACCCGGCACTCCTCTCCGGGCTCACACCGTCCCCGGATCGCTCGTGATTCGTTGCCGGACCTACTTGTCCTCGTCCACGCCGAATCCAGTGTAGGGGGACGCCGTCGCCGGTCACCAACCGATTAGCGGGTACGGCGTGGCGGACCGCCGGGCGCGGATCGGCGGGCGTGCGGCCGGTGGTTCGGAGGTGGCGTCCGCTGTCGCTGGGACGGCTGATGGCAACGGCGCTACCAGGTCGCTGAGGGCGTACTGGCGGGGGCGGGCGCGGCGAGCCAGCGGAATTGGGTAGGCTGCCGCCCGTATTCTGGCGGCCCTACCCATGCCAGCTACATCGCGGGACGACGAACTAACTTCGGCTAGGCAAAAGCCGGGGATGTGCCGAAAGGGGCGTTATGGCCGGCGTTCGAGGGCGAATCAGTAGCGCATTGCGCCGAGCAGGGGAGACCGCCAAGGCCACCGCGGCAGTGGCCAAGACCCCCGCCAAGAAGGCTGCCGCGGCGGCCAAGGCTGCTCCGGCAGCCGCCAAGAAGACTGCCGCCGGCAAACAGTCCGGTGCCAATCAGGTCGGCGCGGCCCGTCAGCCGACCGCGGCCAGCAAGACCGCAGCCGGGTCTCGTACGAGCACCGCCAAGTCGGCTCCGGCCGAGAAGTCGGCGCCGGCCAAGAAGTCGGCTCCGCCCAAGAAGTCGGCGCCGGCCAAGAAGGTCGGCGCAGTGGCATCGACGAACAAGGCTGTTTCGGCGAAGGCTGCCCCGGCTGCCAAGACCGCCGCTCCGGCCAAGCGGTCCGGTGCAGCCAAGGCTGCTCCGGCCAAGCGGTCCGGTGCGGCCAAGGCGGCTCCGGCCAAGGCGGCTCCGGCGAAGAAGTCCGCGGCGACGGCGAGCGCGGCGAAGAAATCCGCCTCGGCCAAGGCCGCTCCGGCCAAGGCCGCGGCCCCGGCGAAGAAGGCGGCCGCCGGAGCCAAGGCGGCCCCGGCGAAGAAGTCCGCGGCTGCGAGCAAGGCCGCTCCGGCCAAGAAGTCGGCTGCGACCCAGGCTCCGGCGAAGGCGGCGCCCGCGGCGAAGAAGTCCGCGGCTGCGAGCAAGGCCGCTCCGGCGAAGAAGTCCGCCGCGACGGCGGGTCCGGCCAAGAAGTCGGCTGCGACCAAGGCCCCGGCGAAGGCCGCGACCCCGGCCAAGAAGTCCGCTCCCGCCAAGACGGCGGCTGCCAAGGCGGCCCCGGCCAAGAAGTCTGCGGCGTCGGCCGGCCCGGCCAAGAAGTCTGCGGCGACGGCGAGCCCGGCGAAGAAGTCCACCGCCGCGGCCAAGACCGCTCCGGCGAAGGCCGCCGTCCCGGCGAAGAAGTCCGCTCCGGCCAAGAAGGCAGCACCGGCCGGGAAGGCAGCACCGGCCGGGAAGGCAGCGCCGGCCAAGAAGGCAGCGTCGGCCGGGAAGGCAGTGCCGGCCAAGACGGCAGCTGCCAACGCGACCCCGGCTCAGGCGCCGGCGAAGTCCGCTGCGAGCAAGAAGGTGGCGGCGGCACCGGCGAAGAAGGCAGCCGGCGCGGCGACCCAAGCCGCCCCCGGCAAGGCGAGCGAATCCGCGGCGACGGCTGCCAAGGCAACACAGGCCAAGGCCGCTCCGGCCAAGGCCGCTAAGTCTGCCCCGCCGGCCAAGGCGGCCACCAACCGGGCCGCGAAGGCGGCGCCCGGCAAGCAGGCCGCGAAGGCGGCTCCGGTGACGGCCAGCGCGGCGGCGCAACCGCCGGCCGAGGCGACCCCGCCGGCGGCGGCGCAACCTCCGGCCGAGTCGGCTCCGGCTGCGGACCAGGCCGTCGCCGATCCGGGCGCCGACCGGTCCGGCGCGTCGTCCGACTCGGAGGCGGCTGAGCCGGTTCCGTCCGCTCCGGCGGGCGAGGCCGCGTCGTCCGATTCGGGGGAGCCAACCGCAGCAGCCGAACCGGCCACCCCGGCTCCGGCGAGGAAGGCGCGCAAGGCGAACTCGGCCGACTCGTCCACCAAGACAGCCGCCGGCGAGCCGGCCAGCCCGCCGAAGCCGGATCTCACCGATGCCGAACTGACCGACATCAGGGCCCGGCTGCAGGACGAGTACAACCAGATGCAGGCCGAGTACGAACGCTCCCTGGAGCAGCTCAACGACCTGCAGCAGACACATACCGACGGGGCCGGGGACGACCAGGCCGACGCGGGCAGCATGACCTTCGAGCGCGAACAGGAGCAGTCCATCGCGGCGAACCGGCACGACCTGCTGATCCAGATCGAGCACGCCCTGGAGCGGATCGATGCCGGGACCTACGGGTTGTGCGAGAACTGCGGCAAGCCGATCCCGAAGGCGCGGCTGCTGGCCCTGCCGATGGCGACCCTGGACGCCGAGTGCAAGGCACGGGAGGAGCGGCACTGAGTCCAGCGTGGCAAC
>DASUAC010000078.1:0-4371 GCA_035763985.1 Jatrophihabitans sp.
AGCGGCCCGTCCGGACGATCCATCCCGACTGGAGCGCCGGGCCGGTCCGCCGGGTCACAACAATGTGATGACGGATGGGGTGCCGAATTTTTCCGGGCGAGGGCGGCGGGCTACGGTACCGGCGATCGGGGATTGTCCCCAGGCGCTACCGGACACGATGAGGAGAGGGTTTTGCGTCAGGTTCTGACCAGCCATCGGAGTATGGCGGTGCTGGCGACCGCCACCGCGGCGGCGTTGCTGCTCGCGGGTTGCGGCTCGAAGAAGAGCGGCAGCAACACCAACGCCGGCAGCTCAGGCTCCAACAGCTCGAGTTCCAGCGCGGCCAACTACAAGGCCTGCATGGTGACCGACACCGGCGGCATCGACGACAAGTCGTTCAACGCCGCAGCCTGGCAGGGCATGCAGAAGGCCCAGTCGGACGGCAAGGCCCAGGTTTCCTACGTGCAGTCCAAGCAGGAGACCGACTACGCGACCAACATCACCTCGCTGCTCGGCCAGAACTGCAACCTGATCGTCACGGTCGGCGGCCTGATGGCCGACGCCACCACCGCGGCGGCCAAGTCCAATCCGAGCCAGCACTTCGTCGAGGTGGACGCCGGCGGTAACGGGACCAACCTGGAGGGCCTGCAGTTCAACACCGCCCAGGCCGGGTTCCTGGCCGGTTACCTGGCGGCCGGCTACTCCAAGTCCGGCAAGGTCGCGACCTACGGCGGCCTGAAGATCCCGCCGGTGACCGTCTACATGGACGGCTTCCAGGAGGGCGTCAACTACTACAACCAGCAGAAGGGCAAGAGCGTCCAGGTCATCGGCTGGGACGAGAGTAAGCAGAACGGCAGCTTCGCCGCATCCTTCACCGACCAGAACAAGGGCCAGCAGTTGGCGACCAACTTCGCCAACCAGGGTGCTGACGTGATCTTCCCGGTGGCCGGCGGCACCGGCCTGGGCAGCGCGGCGTACGCCAAGAGCTCCGGCAAGGCCACCGTGATCTGGGTCGACACCGACGGCTTCGTCTCCGCCCCGCAGTACGCCTCGGTGTTCCTGTCCACCGCGGAGAAGAACATGGCCGACGCGGTGACCAAGGCGGTCGAGGACGCCTCGGCCGGCAACTACGCCACCAGCGACTACATCGGCACGCTGGCGAACAACGGCGTCGGGCTGGCCGACTTCCACGACTTCGACTCCAAGGTCGATTCGTCGCTGAAGTCGGAGCTGGACCAGGTCAAGGCGGACATCATCAGCGGCAAGATCACCATCACCTCGCCGTCCCAGCCCAAGTAGGGCATTGGCCGCAAGGACGGGGCCGACCTTTGAAGAACGACGCTGCGCTGGTTGGATGACCAGCGCAGCGTCGTTCGTATCCGGCGGTCTTCGGTGTCGGCGGGGATAGCGGGTCGGACAGCCTAGACAGGAGTGCACGTGCGCCTGGAGCTGGAGCACATCACCAAGCGGTTTGGCTCCCTGGTCGCCAACGACGAGGTCGACCTGGTGGTGGAAACCGGTGAGATCCACGCGCTGCTCGGTGAGAACGGTGCCGGCAAGTCGACCTTGATGAACGTCCTGTACGGCCTGTACCAGCCGGACGAGGGCCGGATCCTGCTGGACGGCGAGCCGCGGCACTTCGGCGGTCCGGGCGACGCGCTGGCCGCCGGGATCGGCATGGTGCATCAGCATTTCATGCTGGTGCCGGTCTTCACGGTGGCCGAGAACGTGATGCTGGGGCACGAGTGGACGAACGGGCCGTTCGGCCGGCTGGACCGGCGGACCGCCCGCGCCCGGGTGCGCGAGCTGTCCGAACGGTACGGCCTGGACGTGGATCCGGACGCCCTGGTGTCCGACCTGCCGGTCGGCGTGCAGCAGCGGGTGGAGATCCTCAAGGCGCTGCTCGGCGAGGCCAAGGTGCTCATCCTGGACGAGCCGACCGCGGTGCTCACCCCGCACGAGATCGACGACCTGATCCGGGTGATGAACGAGCTGCGCAGTGCCGGCACCTCGATCGTGTTCATCACGCACAAGCTGCGCGAGGTGCGCGCCATCGCCGACCGGATCACGGTGATCCGGCGGGGCAAGGTGGTCGGATCGGCCGAACCGAGCGCGTCCGAGGCGGAACTGGCCGCGATGATGGTCGGCCGCAGCGTCAGCCTGGAGGTGGACAAGCCGCCGGCCGAACCCGGCCCGGTCGCGCTGGAGGTGCGCGACCTGGTGGTCGCCGACGACCGCGAGCAGACCACGGTGGACGGGGTCAGCTTCGCGGTGGCCGGCGGTGAGATCGTGGCGCTGGCCGGCGTGCAGGGCAACGGCCAGGAGGAACTGGTCGAGTCGCTGCTCGGGCTGCGGATTCCGAGGGCCGGCTCGATCCGGATGGGCGGCGCCGACATCGCCGGCACCGCGGTCCGGGACATCCTGGCGCGCGGGGTCGGTTACATACCGGAGGACCGGCAGCACGACGGTGTGGTCGGCGGCTTCACGGTCGCGGAGAACCTGGTGCTGGATCTGTACGACCGGCCGGAGTTCTCCCGCCGGCTGTCGCTGCGGCTGGACCGGATCGCCGAGAACGCCGAGGCCCGGATCGCCGAATTCGACATCCGCACCCCGTCGGCGGAGCTGCCGGCCGCCACGCTGTCCGGCGGCAACCAGCAGAAGCTGGTCATCGCCCGGGAGATGTCGCGGCCGCTGAAGGTGTTCATCGCGTCCCAGCCGACCCGCGGGGTGGACGTGGGCGCGCAGGAGTTCATCCACAAGCGGATCGTCGCCGAGCGCGGCCGGGGCACCGCGGTGGTGATCGTCTCCACCGAGCTGGACGAGGTGCTGGGGCTGGCCGACCGGATCCTGGTGATGTACCGCGGCAAGATCATCGGTGAGCTGCCGGCCGGCGCATCCCGGGACGAGGTCGGGCTGATGATGGCCGGTGTGCCCGCCGAGCAGGCCGTGGCCGCGGCCGCCGAGCACCAGAGCCTGCTTGCCGAGCAGGACGTGCTCGCCGGGCAGGAGGCGCCCGCCGCGCCGGACGTGCCGGCCCACGGCGAGAGCGACCGAGCAGCGCAGGCAACGGAGCGAGCAGGCGGCACCGATCCGGAGGGGAATCCACGATGACCACCGAGCTGTCCGTCGCGCCCGCCGCGGCGGGCCTGCCCGAGGAGCCGCATCCGGCCGGTCGGCACAGCCGGTCCTGGATCGTGACGGTGCTGGCCATCCTGCTGGCCCTGGTGATCGGCAACCTGATGGTGGTCTTCTCCGACCAGCAGGTACGCACCGACCTCGGTTACTTCTTCAGCTCGCCGGGCGACGCGATCCGGGACGGCTGGTTCACCTTCCGGGACGCCTTCATCGCGCTGTTCGAGGGCGCCATCTTCGATCCGACGCACGCCGGCACGCTGACCCAGGTCTTCGCTCCGATCTGCAACTCGATCTACACCGCGACCCCGCTGATCGCGGCCGGCCTGTCGGTCGCGCTGGCCTTCCGGGCCGGCCTGTTCAACATCGGCGGCAACGGCCAGGTGATCGCCGGCGCGTTCGGCTCCGGCTACGTCGGGTTGATCGTCGAGTTGCCGCCGGTGATCCACCTGGTCGTGGCCATCGCGGCCGGTGTCGCGGCAGGTGCGCTGTGGGGCTTCATCGCCGGCTTCCTCAAGGCGCGGACCGGCGCGCACGAGGTGATCACCACGATCATGCTCAACTACGTGGCCGGCTTCGGCCTGCTCTACATGTTGACCCGCAAGTCGATCGTGGCGCCGGCCAACCCGCAGGCCAGCAAGCCGATCCACGGCACCGCCCGGCTGCCGCACCTGTTCGGCTCGACCGAACGGATCGATCTGGGCATCCTGCTGGCGCTGGGCGCCGCGGCGTTCGTCTGGTGGCTGCTGGGCAAGAGCACGGCCGGCTTCCGGTTGCGCGCGGTCGGGGTGAACCCGGCAGCGGCCCGGACCGCCGGCATGAGCGTGGGCGCGGTGACCATGCTGGCCATGGCGCTGGCCGGTGGGCTGGCCGGCCTGGCCGGTACCACGCTGGCGCTCGGCGGCGGCACCTCCTACGTGGTCACGCCGAACATCGCCTCCAACGTCGGCTTCGACGCCATCACGGTCGCCCTGCTCGGCCGCAGCAGGCCGTGGGGCGTGGTGGCGGCCGGCCTGCTGTTCGGCGCGCTGCGCACCGGCGGCGCGCAGATGCAGGCCGCCTCGACGATCCACGCGCCGATCGACATCATCACCGTGGTGCAGGCGCTGATCGTCATCTTCATCGCGGCACCCAAGCTGGTGGAGAACATCTTCCGGTTGCGGCGGCTGGGCATCCCGCCGGTGGCCACCGCGACCACCAACCTGGCGATGGCCATCGGGGACGTCCGGGCCGCCCGGGTTCCCCGGCACATCGCCGCGG
>DASUAC010000079.1:0-2492 GCA_035763985.1 Jatrophihabitans sp.
GCTCAACGACCAGGATCCGCCGGCGCCGGAGTTCGGCGGGGTGGCACTGCGCGGCGGCTGGGAAGTCGGCGAGCTGCGTGACCTGCACCAGGTGGGCCCCTCGGCCCGGGTCACCGACGTGCTGCCGCTACCGGACGGCCGGTGCAATCTGGCCGCGACCGGTGAGCGCCGGTTCCTGGTGGAGCAACTCGATGCCGGGTCCCGGCCGTACCTGGTCGGCACGGTGCGCTGGCTGGATGAACCGGACGGACCGTGGTCGGCCGACCTGATGTTCAAGACCCGCCGCGCGCTGCGCAGCTACCAGGAAGCCCTGAGCGTGCTCGACGTGGCCGCCCTGGATCCGGAACAGACCGACGACATCTCCGTAGACAGCCTGCCCCGGGCCGGAGCGGCGGACGAGGAGATGGCCCGGGCAGTCTCCTACCTGGTGGCACGGCAGCCATGGTTACCGCTGGCCGACCGGCAGCGGCTGCTGGCCAGCCCGGACACCGCGGCCCGGCTGCAGGAGGCGCGGACGGTGCTGCGCCGGGAGACCGAGCTGGTGTCGCAGCTGCAGGCGGTGCCGGTCACCGCCGCCGCGTTCCGGAACTGAACCCGCTCGCTGCCTTTCGTGAACTGAACCCGGTCGTTGGCGGTCGTGAACCGGTCAGCCGCCAGAGCGTAGTTCGCCGTCCGGCTGGCGAGGTTCGCCGTCCGGCTGCGGAGGCTTGCCGTCCGGCTGCCGCACTTCCTCGGACGGCTGCCGCACTTCCTCGGACGGTCGGTCTGGTACGCCGGCGAATCGTCCGGTCTCACCCCGGCCGAGTTCCCGGTCCCCGGTCAGGCCGACGAAGACGGTGTAGACCAGCGTCGCGAACAACGCCTGCAGGAACACCTCGGCGGTGCCGTGCAACACCAGGCCCGGATGGAACGCGGTGTTGAGCTCCTTCGCGTGCTGCCCGTTGCTGAGCAGCTGACCGGTGGCCAGCGCCAGCAGCGAGCCCAGCAGGCTGCTGACCGTCAGCACCACCAGGGCCACCGGCCCGCGATTGCGGCGCACCCGCCAGCTGAGCAGGCCGAAGACCAGCCCGGCCAGCACGGTCAACACCGCGTACCGGCCGTCGGCGGCGATCTGCGTCTCGGACTGGGCCGGCAGCACGACGCCGACGCCGTTGCCGGAGTCGAGCAGGTACGACACCGAACGGGGCGACCAGCTGACCCAGATCAGTCCGAGCGCGATGCCGGTGAGCTGCTGTGCCAGCACCAACCTGATCAGCGGTCGGCGCTGGGGCAGCGCAGCGACCAGCCGGCCGGCACGCGGTCGATCCCCGGTCAGGCTCATCGGCCGACGGACCCCGGTCATGGCGTCCTCCTGGTAGCCGGCCGCGGCCGGGCAGCGGGTCTCATCGGGTGTCATGAGGTGGCGCCTACGGTAAGCCTGCCGTCTGCGTACACCGCGCTCGGTGTCCGGAAGACCCCGGGTTCGACCAGTGGGCTGCTCGGCAGCAGCACCAGGGCGGCCGGCCGGCCGGCCGCCAGCAAGCCGGTCCGCTGGCGCATCCCGGCAGCGGTGGCCGACCATTCGGTGGCGGCCCGGAGCGCGCCGAGCCGGCCCAACCCGGCGGCCGCCAGCCGGTCCAGCTCCCGCGGATCGACGCCCGGCTGGGTGCCCGCGTTGCCGAGGTCGGTGCCGTAGCTCAGCCGGACGCCGGCCGCTACCAGATCCGCGGCGTTGGCCGCGGCGTCCCGGCCCTCGCCGCCTGCGAAGAACGTCTGCAGGGTCGAGGTCACCCGCAGGTCGGCGGCGGCGATCCGCTCCACCAGCGCGGGCGGCAGCCGCTCGGTCGGCGTATGCGCGAGCTCGTCCACCTCCGCGTCGAGCGCCCGGTTCACCAT
This sequence comes from Jatrophihabitans sp., assembly GCA_035763985.1. Taxonomy (GTDB): domain Bacteria; phylum Actinomycetota; class Actinomycetes; order Mycobacteriales; family Jatrophihabitantaceae; genus Jatrophihabitans_A. The sequence continues at coordinate 1,876 of DASUAC010000079.1, forward strand.
CTCCACGGTGAGCGCGTGCGCGACCACCGGCAGCCCGGCGGCGTGCGCGGCCTCCACGATGGCCCGGACCACCCGGGGCTCAGGCACCGGCCAGTGTCCGCTGCCCGGCTCCAGGGCGAGCTTGATCAGGTCCACCCCGGCGGCGGCGAGCCGTTGCACCACCCAGCGGGCCTGGGCCGGCGAGCTGACGAATTCCGCGTAGCCGGCCGCTCCCCAGCTGCGGGACGGATAACCCCCGGCCGCGGTCAGGATCGGGCCGGACACCGCGATGAACGGCATACCGGGCAGGCAGGGCCGGTGCCCGGTGCGCCAGCGATTGGCCCAGGGCAGCGGCGCGCCGAGATCCCGGACGCCGACCAGGCCGGTCTCGGTGGCGGAGACCGCGAACCGGCCGTACGGGTCCGGTGGTGCGGCCGGGTCGAAGCCCAGATGGACGTGCGCGTCCACCAGGCCGGGCATCACCCAGTGCTGCTCGCCACCGAGCACCGGCAGATCCGCCGGCAGTCCCTCCGCGGTAGGCCGCAGCTCGGCCACCCGGCCGGCCGAATCCAGCACCAGCACGCCCGGCTCAGGCTCGGCCGAGCCGCCGAGCCAGACGGTGCCGGCGAACGCGATGC
>DASUAC010000080.1:0-2386 GCA_035763985.1 Jatrophihabitans sp.
CGCCGACCGGGCACAGCTGCAGGACCTGCTGGCCGGCATCCCGGCCGAGGCCCCGCTGGTCGGCGTGGTGCATTCGGCCGGCGTGCTGGACGACGCGACCATCGAGACGCTGACCCCGGCGCACTTCGCCTCGGTGTTCGCGGCCAAGGTGACCGCGGCCTGGCTGCTGCACGAGCTGACCGCCGAGCTGCCGCTGGCCATCTTCCAGCTGTTTTCCTCGGTGGCCGGGGTGCTGGGCAACCCGGGCCAGGGCAACTACGCGGCGGCCAACGTCACGCTGGACGCGCTGGCCGGTTACCGCCGGCAGCTCGGCCTGGCCGGTGTCTCGATCGCCTGGGGGCTCTGGTCGGACGAGGCCAGCATGGCCGGTGCGCTGTCCGAGGCCGAGCTGGCCCGGCTGGCCCGGTCCGGGGTGGCCGCGCTGGACCGGGAGCAGGGGCTGGCGCTGTTCGATCTGGCGGTGGCCGGCAGCGACCCGCTGCTGGTCGCGTCCCGCTGGGAGCTCGGCGCACTGGCGGCCCGGGCCGAGGGCGGCAACCTGCCGCACATCCTGCGCGGCCTGGTGCGGGCACCACGCCGGGCCGCGGCCGGCGGCGCCGGCAGCACGCCGACCCGCGCCGACGGCACCGGCCTGATCGCCCGGCTGGCCGAGCTGGCCGAGGCGGACGGCCGGCGGCTGGTCACCGAACTGGTCTGCGGTCACGTGGCCTCGGTGCTGGCACACGCCAGCAGCGACCTGGTCGATGTCGACCGGTCGTTCAGCGAACTCGGCTTCGACTCGCTCACCGCGGTCGAGATGCGCAACCGGCTGGACGCGGCGACCGGACTGCGGTTGCCGGCCACGCTGGCCTTCGACCACCCGACGGTGGCCGCGCTGGCCGACTACCTGTACCAGACCCTGGCGCCGGCCGCCCCGAGTGCGGAGGAGACGCTGCGGGCCAGCCTGGACAAGGTCGGCCAGCTGCTCGCCGCCGACGGCAGCAGCCGGGACCAGGTGCTGGCCATCCTGCACAGCACGGTGGCCCGCTGGAGCTCCGGCGTGGGCACGGCAACCGACGATCCGGCCGGCTCGGTCGCCTCGAACGTGGATACCGCCACGGACGAGGAGATCTTCGCCCTGATCGACAGCCAACTGTAAGAACCCGGTCTCGGAAGAAAGGGCCGTTGGGAAATGGCAACCGACGAAGAACTGCGTAACTACCTGCGGCGTGCTGCCGCGGATCTCACCGACACCCGCCGCCGGCTGGCCGAGGCGGAAGGCCGGCTGGCCGAGCTGGAAGGCGGCCGCGGTGAGGACATCGCGGTGGTGGGCATGGCCTGCCGGTACCCCGGCGACGTGCGTACCCCCGAGCAGTTGTGGCAGTTGGTGGCCACCGGCGCGGAGGTGCTGGACGAGTTCCCGACCGACCGCAACTGGGATCCGGACCTGTACGACCCGGACCCGGATGCGGCCGGCAAGTCCAGCACCAAGATCGGGCACTTCCTGCTCGACGTGGCCGACTTCGACGCCGAGCTGTTCGGCATGAGCCCGCGGGCGGCGCTGGCCGCCGACCCGGCGCACCGGGTGCTGCTGGAGACGTCCTGGGAGGTGTTCGAGCGGGCCGGCATCGACCCGAGCGGGCTGCGCGGCAGCCGTACCGGGATCTTCGTCGGCTCGATGTACGACTACTACGCCACCCGGTTCCTGGGCGGCACCCCGCAGGTGGTGGACGGCTCGCTGCACACCGCCAACCTGCACAGCGTGCTGTCCGGGCTGGTCTCCTACACCTTCGGCCTGGAGGGCCCGGCGGTCAGCCTGGACACCGCCTGCTCGACCTCGCTGGTGGCGATTCACCTTGCCGCGCAAGCATTGCGGCGCGGCGAGTGTTCGCTGGCGCTGGCCGGCGGGGTGACCGTGATGGCCGACCCGGCGGTGTTCATCGAGTTCTCCCGGCAGCGCGGACTGGCCCCGGACGGCCGGTGCAAGGCGTTCTCGGCCGCCGCCGACGGCACGTCCTGGGGCGAGGGCGCCGGGGTGCTGCTGCTGGAGCGGCTGTCCGACGCGCGCAAGAACGGCCGGCCGGTGCTGGCGGTGATCCGCGGCAGCGCGATCAACCAGGACGGCCGCAGCAATGGCATGACGGCGCCGAACGGGCCGTCCCAGGAGCGGGTGATCTGGCAGGCGCTGGCCGATGCCAAGCTCGACGCCGGCGACGTGGACGCGGTGGAGGCGCACGGCACCGGCACCAAGCTGGGCGACCCGATCGAGGCGCAGGCGCTGCAGGCCACCTACGGCAAGCACCACACCGCCGACCGGCCGCTCTGGCTCGGCTCGCTGAAGTCGAACATCGGCCACACCCAGGCGGCAGCCGGGGTGGCCGGAGTTATGAAGATGATCCTGGCCATG
>DASUAC010000081.1:0-5929 GCA_035763985.1 Jatrophihabitans sp.
ACCTGATGCGGAACAGTCATGATCGAAGCCAATTACCTCGTTGCGGCAACGGTGTTCTGCCTCGGGCTGGGATCGATCCTGATGCATCGGGATCTGGTGAAGATCGTGCTCGGGCTCTCGCTGATGGAGGCCTCCTGTTACCTGCTGCTGGTCTCGATGGCCTACCGCCGGCATTCCACCGCGCCGGTGCTGTCCAGCCCGCCGAGCGGGCAGACCCAGCAGAGCTTGGTCAACGGAAAGGTGGCCGACCCGGTCCTGCAGAACTTCTGCCTGACCGCGATCGTGATCGGGGTGGCGGTTACCGCGGTGTTCCTGACCATCGCGGTCCGGGCAGCGCAGCACTACCGCAGCATTGACGCCGACAAGCTGACCGCGTTGCGCGGGTGAGGCCGCGGTGATGACACTGCACGCGAGCCTGCCGCTGGCGGTGGCAGCGCCGTTGCTGGGCGGTGCAGTGAGCCCGTTGCTGGCCAGGCTGCACCGGCGGCTGGCACTGCTGGCCGGGATGGCGAGCATGCTGGTCGCGGCGGTGGTGCTCGGGGCCGCGGCGTTCCGGGTGTATCACCGCAGCCGTCCCCTGGTGGAGTTCCTCAGCAACGAACGGCCGGTGGCCGGCCGGGTACTGGGTATCACGTTCGTGGCGGACCCGCTCGGCATCACCTTCGCCTGTCTCACCGTGTTGCTCGGGCTGTTCCTGTTCACCTCGCTGCTGTCGGAGTTCGGTGAGATCGGGCCGAAGGAGCTGGGCGGGCTGGCGGCGCTGTGCCAGTTGCTGCTGGCCGCGCTGGTGGCGGCCGCGCTGACCGCGGACACCGTCAACCTGTTCGTCTGGTTCGAGGTGGCGGCGCTGTCCAGCTACGGGCTGACCGGCTTCTTCCTGGAGCGGCCGATCGCGCTGGAGGCCGCGTTCAAGATGTCGGTGCTGACCAGCATGGCCGGCTTCGCGGTGTTCCTGGGCGCGGCGATGCTGTACGACGCCCGGGGCGCGCTCAACTTCGGCCAGCTGCACGTGGCGGTGGCCGGCAACCTGAACCGGCCGGTGCTGCTCGGTTTCGCCCTGCTGCTGGCGGGTTTCGCCACCAAGGCCGGCCTGGTCCCGTTCCACGGCTGGTTGCCGGACGCGCACACCCCGGTGCCCGGCGCGGTTTCGGCTTTGTTCTCCGGGCTGATGGTGAACCTCGGCGTGATCGGGCTGGTGCGCTGCGGCGTCCAGGTGTTTCCGTCGCACGGCCACCGGATGCTCGGGCTGCTCACCGGGTTGGGCCTGGTCAGCGCGCTGCTCGGTGCGCTGCTGGCCCTCATGCAGGACGACCTGAAGCGGCTGCTGGCCTGGGACACCGTGTCCCAGATGGGACTGCTGCTGGTCGGCTTCGCCAGCTCGACCGCCGAGGGTACGGCCGGCGCGGTGCTGCACCTGGTCAACCACGCGCTGTTCAAAGGGCTGCTCTTCCTCTGCGCCGGCGCGGTGGTGCATGCCACCGGGGTGACCAAGCTGTCGGAGATGGGCGGCATCATCGGCTACCGGCCGTGGCTCGGCGTCGCCTTCACCGCCGGGGTGTTGTCCATCGCCGGGGTGCCGTGCTCCAACGGCTACGTCTCGCTCGACCTCATCCACGCCGGGCTGGAGCACGAGCCGGTGGTGCTCTGGCTGGCCCGGCTGGCCCAGGTGATCACCGTGGCGGCGCTGTTCCGGGCGGCCTACCTCGGCTTCCTGCGCCGGCGGCCGGAGCCGTACGAGCGATTCGACCAGCCGCGCCTGGGCATGCGCGTCGTGCTGCTGGGCCTGGCCGGGCTGTGCCTGGCACTGGGCATCTTCGGTCACCAGATCGTCCGGACGGTAGCGGCTCCGGCCGCCGGCACCCTGCTGCATCCGGACGGCTACGCCGCGCTGGCGCTCGGCCGGTCGGTCCGGCTGCCGGTGCCGCCGGTGGAATTCTCCTACTTCGGCGGCAAGGCGCTGTTCCCGGCCCTGGTCGAGCTGGCGCTCGGCCTGCTGCTCTGCCTGCTGATGCTGCGGATCCCGCCGCCGGCACCGCTGCGTGCGCTGCGCCGGCTGCACACCGGATCGGTCAACGACTACGCGATGTTCCTGGCCAGCGGCGCCGCGCTGTGCGCGTTCGTGCTGCTGGGCTGAGCCCGTTTCAGCTGTGCTCAGCTCCGTTTCCGGGCCAGCCGGGCCGCCTGCTCGTGCAGCTCGGCGGCCCGCTGCAGCCGCCGCTGGTAGAGCACGCCGAAGGTGAAGCCGTTCTCACCCGGGGTGGTGCCGGCCGCGCTGCCCAGCCGCCGCAGCAGCGCAAGGCCGACCAGGCTGTCCTGGTGGTCGCCCAGCAGATCCTGCAACGACTCGTTGCGGGCGGCCTGCTCGGCCGCCTTGCCGCTGCCGGTCGGCTGCACCAGCTCGCCGGCATAGCGTGCTCGCTTGGCCGCCTTGCGGGCGCGGTGCAGCAGCTCCGGCTCGCCCCTCCGGCCGGCTCGGGCCAGCCGCTTGGTCACCTTGCGCTCGGCCTTGCGCATCAGCTTCTTCAGCCGGCGCACCGGCACGTCGGGCGGCGCCGTCCGGACGAACTCGTGCACCGCGTCCAGCAGCCGCAGGTAGCGGTCACCGCTCAGCGCCTGCTGCAGCTCGGCCCAGTGCTCGGCCTGCTCGCCGTTCAGCGTCTGCTCGATCCGGGCCCGCACCGGGCCCAGCACCTCGGTGTCGGCCAGCTCGTCCACCATGGCCAGCAAGGTCGCCCGCTGCACCTGCCGGTCCCGCACCTCGCCGAGCAGCCCGGCGTACCAGCGCAATTCCTCGTCCAGCCGCTGCCCGGCCGAGGGGTCGAGCAGCTCGCCGAAGATGCGCAGGGTGCTGCGGAACCGCCGGCTGCCCACCCGGGTCTTGTGCACCGCCGAATCGTCGCCCCGGCGCAGCGCCAGGTCACCGGCCAGCAGCGCTCGCTCCTGCTCGACCAGGTAGCCGGCCAGCGGCCCAGCCGGCTCGGGCCGCTCGGCATCGCCCAGCGCCCGGGCCAACTTGGACGAGCTGGCCGAGGGTTCGGCGCCGTGCCGGCGCAGCAGGCCGGCCAGCTGGTCGAGCAGCTGCTCGTCCCCGGTGCCGAGTTCGACCTCGATCTCCCGCCAACTGCTGACGTTTGCCGTGGCTCCGGGCACGGCCGCCCGCACCGAATCGTCGGCGACCTCGGCCAGCGTGTGCCCGTCCGCGTCCAGCAGCCGGGTCACCGACCGATCGGTCTCCAGCAGCGCCACCGGCCGTACCGGCTGGCCCCGCCGGACCCCCAGCAGCAACTCGGTGAGCTCCTCGGGCACCAGCGGCCCGTCCAGCGCCAGCCGGATCTCCTCCCGGGCCGGCGGATGCGGCACCTTCAACTGCCAGCCGGCGTCCTCACCGCCGGTCCGCCGGCGCAGCGTCATCTGAGCAGCGCGCAGCGCATGGTCGTCGGTGTCGAAGTACTCGTTGCGCAGGTGCTGTTCGCTGTGATCGACCCGGTCCACCAACGGGCTGACCCCGGCGAGGTCGGGCAGCGCGAAGCCGGCCGGCACGTCGAACTTCAGTTCCCGCTCCAGGTACGACTCGGCTGCCATGCCTTAATACTGCCGGGCACCGGCGAGGTGGCAAAGACCGTGGAACGCACGTTGTCCTGCGGCACCGCGGAAACTGCCGCGCGGACGCCGGAACCTCGGTGCCGCTGCGAACAGCCGTCCGGGTTGCCCCGACGAGTACGCAGATGCACCCTCACGCTCGGGCGTCCGGGCTCAGCTGGTGATGTCCTTGGTGGTGAAGCGGGAGTAGGCCAGGCTGAGGAAGATCGCCGCGTAGCCGAGGTGCAGGCCGGTCCAGCGCACCAGGTCGGCGGCGCTGGGCGTGCTGCGCAGCAGTTCGCCGAAGCCGAGCCAGTGGTCGGTGAGGAGCAGGTGGTGGATGCCGGACAGTTGGGGCACCGCGTCGAGCACGGCGGAGAACACCGCGAGGCCGACGGTGGTGGCCATCGCGGCGATGGCGTTCTCGGTCAGGGTGGACACGAACACGCCACCGGCGGCCAGGCCGAACAGCGCGATGATGACGTAGCAGGCGACCAGTGCGGTGCGCAGCAGCCCGTCCGGCAGGCTGACGGTGTCACCGGAGAGCAGCGTCACCGAGTGCAGCCCGAACAGCAGGCCGCCGGTGACGAGGCCGACCACGGTGACGGTGAGCACGGCGATCGCGGTGAAGGAGGCGACGGCGAGGGTTTTCGACGCCAGGCACCGGGTCCGGGTGACCGGCAGGGTGAGCAGGTAGCGCAGGGTGCCGAGGCCGGCGTCGCCGGCGATGGAGTCGCCGGAGACCACGCCGACCACCAGTGGCAGGAACAGCGGCAGTGCCACGGTCAGCGCGGTGAACACCAGGAACAGCCCGTTGCCGGTGACCTGGTCGAGGAATTGCGGGCCGTCGCCGCCGCGCGGGGTGCTGAGCTTGACCGCGATGCCGATGAGCAGCGGCACCACGGCCAGCACGAACAGCAGGGCCTGGTTGCGCCGCCGGCGCAGGACCAGCCGGGTCTCCTCCAGGTACAGCCGGCCGAAGGCGCCGCGATACCGGGTGACCGGAACGTCCGGATCGGTCGCGAGGGTGTCAGCGGAGGACATCGAAACCCTCCCCGGTGAGTGAGACGAACAGCTCCTCCAGGTGCGGGCGTTCCACCGCGAAGCCGGTCAGCCGGACGCCGGCGTGCACCAGCGCTGCCGGGATCTCCTCCGGCGCCAGGTCGCCGAGCCGGGCGGTCACCGAGCCGGTCTGCTGGTCCTGGCCGATATCGGCCAGCTGCAGCTGGTGCAGCAGCCGCACGGTTTCGGCCTGGTCGGGCGTGGTGATCCGGACGATCGCCTCGCCGGCCGACAGCACCTCATGCAGCTGGCCCTGCCGCAGCAGCCGGCCGCCGGACATGATGCCGACGTGCGAGGCGATCTGCTCGATCTCGGCGAGCAGGTGGCTGGATACCAGGACGGTGATCCCTTCCCCGGCCAGCGTGCGGATCAGGTTGCGCACCTCTCGCGTGCCCTGGGGGTCCAAGCCGTTGGTCGGCTCGTCCAGCACCAGCAGCTCGCGGGGTTTGAGCAGCGCGGCGGCCAGGCCGAGGCGCTGCTTCATGCCGAGGGAGTAGTTGCGGTACTTCTTGCCGGCGGCCGCGGTGAGCCCGACCCGGGCCAGCGCTGCCGTGATTCGCTCGGTGCTGCTGGCCGGATCGGCGGTGGCGTCGCTGCGGTCCAGCCTGCGCAGGTTGGCCGCGCCGGTGAGGTACGGCTGGAACGCCGGTCCTTCGATCAGCGCGCCGACCCTGGGCAGCACGCCGGCCAGCGCGTCCGGCATCGGCCGGCCGAGCAGTTCGATGGCGCCGGAGTTGGGCCGGAGCAGGCCGAGCAGCATCCGGATCGTGGTGGTCTTGCCTGAGCCGTTCGGGCCGAGGAAGCCGTAGACCGAACCGCGCGGGACGGCAAGATCGACGCCGTCCACCGCCACCTGCCGTCCGAACCGACGGGTCAGCCCGGAGGTGGCCACCGCCAGCCCCGGCTCGGGCACGGCGATCGGCAGGGGCCGGTCCGGCAGCTGCTGGCGCTGCCCGACCGTCACTTGTAGGTGCCCGCGGCGGCGGCCTGCAGCAGTGCCGGCGAGACCGCCCCGATGAAGATCCGGCCGTCCGCGGTGAGCAATGCGTTGACCACCGCGGTGCGCAGCAGCCGGTCACCGGTGTTGCCGATCGGCGAGGTCAGGCTGTTCAGCATCCCGTACGGCGAGCGTTCGACCTGCGTGGCTCCGGGCTGGCGAGCGCTGGGTTCGGGCAGGCCCGCGCCGGCCGGGATCGCCAGCACCGAGGCCCAGCCGGAGCCCAGTACGGTGACCCCGGGGTTCGTGCGGTCCGGCCGGCTGCCCCGCCGCGGCGCGGGCAGGCCGCAC
>DASUAC010000082.1:0-7858 GCA_035763985.1 Jatrophihabitans sp.
TGGCCGGTGCCGCGGCCGACCCGGGGACGCCGCTCGGCCGGCTGCCGCTGCTGTCGGAGCAGGAACTGCACCGGGAACTGGTGGAATGCAACGACACCGGCGCCGAATTCCCCGCCGGCTGCCTGCACGAACTGTTCGAGGCCCAGGCTCGCCGGGTGCCCGACGCCGTCGCGGCGGTGCTGGACAGCGAGCAGATCAGCTACCGGGAGCTGAACGCACGGGCCAACCGGCTCGCCCGGCAACTGGTCGAGCTCGGCGTCGGCCCGGAGAGCCTGGTCGGGGTGAGCATGCAGCCGTCCATCGACCGGCTGGTGGCGCTGCTCGGGATCCTCAAGGCAGGCGGCGGATACCTGCCGCTGGATCCGGCCTTGCCGGCCGACCGGCTGGCGTTCATGATGGCCGACGCCGCGGTGCCGGTGGTGATCGCCGACCCGGCCGGGCTGCCGGATCTGCCGCCGACCGACGCGGTGATCCTGCAGGTGGCGGCCGAGGCCGGCCCGGATCTCGAGGTCAGCAGCGCGGTGTCCGGCGCGAACACCGCCTACGTCATCTACACCTCCGGGTCCACCGGCCAACCCAAGGGCGTGGTGGTCGAACACCGCAACGCGGTCAACTTCGTCTGCGGACAGCTGGCGTACTGGCAGCTCGACTCCGCTGACCGGGTGCTGCAGTTCTCCTCGCTGAGCTTCGACGTCTCGGTGCTCGACACGTTCGTGCCACTGTGCGCCGGGGCGACGGTGGTGCTGGCGAGCCAGCAGACGAAGCTGTCGCCGCCGCGACTCGGCGCGCTGATGCGCGAGCAGCGGGTCAGCTTCGCCGCGTTGTCCCCGGCGCTGCTGAGTGTGCTGGCCGATCAGGATTTCCCCGATCTGCGCGTGCTGATCTCGGCCGGCGAGGAGCTCCGGTCGGAACTGGCGATGAGCTGGCTGCGTCCCGGCCTGCGGTTGTGCAACGGGTACGGCCCGACCGAGGCGACCGTGCTGTCCGCCTTCACCGAGATCGACGCGAGCCGGCTGCCACCGCCGATCGGCCGGCCGCCGGCCAACTACCAGGCGTACGTGCTGGATTCCCGGCTGAACCCGGTACCGCCCGGCGTGCTCGGCGAGCTGCACATCGGCGGGGCCGGGGTCACCCGCGGCTACCTGAACCGGCCGGAGCTGACCGCCGAACGCTTCGTCGAGGACCCGTTCGGCCCGGCCGGGGCACGGCTGTACAAGACCGGTGACCTGGTCAAGCGGCTGCCGGACGGCAACCTGCTGTTCGCCGGCCGGATCGACGGGCAGGTCAAGCTGCACGGCCAGCGCATCGAGCTGGGTGAGATCGAGAGCGCGCTCGGCCGGCTGCCCGGCGTACGGCATGCGGTCGCCACGCTGCACGAGGCCACCGATCGGCAGCTCGTCGGCTACGTCCAGCGATCGCCCGGCGCGCTGCTCGAGCCGGCCGAGCTGAAACGGCAGCTCGGCCGGTGGCTGCCCGGTTACATGGTGCCGAGCCAGCTGGTGGTGCTGGACGAGCTGCCGATGAACGCCAGCGGCAAGGTGGACAAGGCGGCATTGCCGGCGCCCGGCATCGCACGGACGGCCGGCCCGGCAGCGCCCGAGACGGTGATCGAGGCGATGCTGGTCGAGATCTACGCCGGCGTGCTCGGAGTCGATCAGCTCGGCGTGGACGCGAGCTTCTTCGACCTCGGTGGCAGCTCGCTGCAGGTGATGCACCTGGTCAGCCGGATCGAGCGGGAGCTGGGCACCGACGTCGCGGTCGCCGAGGTGTTCCTCGCGCCCCAGCCGCGTGAGCTTGCCGGGCTGCTGCGCGCCGAATACGGCCTGCGGGACAGCGACCTCGACGACGAGATGCTGGCCGCGTTCAGCGAATCCAGCTTGATCCCCGCACAGCCGTCCGGGCCGGCGGGTTAGCCGATGCTGTCGCAGGCTCAGCGGCAGGCCCTCGCGGTCCAGTTCCGCGCGCAGCAGCTGGCCGGCCGCAGCACCCTCGGCCGGCGGCCGGCCGGTCTCGCCGAGATCCCGCTGTCCTACGCCCAGGAGCAGCTCTGGTTCCTGGACCGGTTGGCCCCCGGCCTGCCGACCTACAACGTGCCCGCCCAGCTCCGGCTGACCGGGGCGCTCGACGTCCCGGCGCTCCGGTCGGCGCTGCGCACGGTGCTGGCACGGCACGAGGCGCTGCGTACCCGGTTCGTCGAGGGGCCGCACGGCGCGCCGGTCCTCCTCATCGACCCACCCGGCGCGCTGCCGCTGCCGGTGGTCGAGCTGCCCGGCGCGGACGCTTTGGCAGCACTGGCTGCCGCCGCGGCGACCGAACCGTTCGAACTGGCCCGCGGGCCGCTGTTCCGCTGTCAGCTGGTCCGGCTGGCCGAGGACGAGCATGTGCTGCTGATCGTGGTGCATCACATCGTCTTCGACGCCTGGTCCTTCGACGTGCTGGTACGGGAGCTGGCGGCGCTCTACACCGAGGCCGTGACCGGTGAGCCGGCCGGACTGGCCGAGCTACCGGTGCAGTTCGCCGATTACGCCTATGCCGAACGGCAGCAGCTGGCCGAGTCCGGAGCGGAGCTGGTCGACTACTGGCGCTCGGCGCTGGCCGGGTTCAGCCAGCTGCAGCTGCCGACCGACCGGCCGCGGCCGGTGCTGGAGAGCTTCCGGGGCGGCATCCGGCGGCACCGGCTCGGCGAGCAGCTCGCCGAGGGCGTCCGGGAGCTGAGCAGGCGGCACGACACCACCCCGTTCGTGGTGCTGCTGGCCGCGCTGCACGCCGTACTGGCCCGCTACACCGGTCAGCGGGACATCGTGGTCGGCGTGCCGAGCGCCAACCGGGGCCGGTCCAGCCTGCAGCCGCTGATCGGGTTCCTGGTGAACACGCTGCCGATCCGGGCCGAGCTGGCCGGCGACCCGGCCTTCGGGCAGCTGCTGGAGCAGCTGCGGCGTACCACGGTGGCCGGTTACGCCCACCAGGGCCTGCCGTTCGCCAAGCTGGTCGAGGCGATCGGCGTCGAACGGGACCCCGGCCGGTCGCCGGTGTTCAGCGTGCTGCTGACCGGCGCCGAGGCGCCGGGCGAGGTGGCCGCCGCCGACCTGACCATCCGGCTGGAGCGGGTCGACCTGCCGGCGGCGAAGTTCGACCTCGCGTTCTTCGCCGAGTTCTGCCCGGACGGCTTGTGGCTGGAAGTCACCTATGCCAGCGACCTGTTCGACGCCGAGACGATCGACCGGATGCTGCTCCACTACGGTGAACTGCTCGCCGGCGCGCTGGCCGACCCGGCCCGGCGACTGTCCGAACTGCCGTTGCTCAGCGAGGAGGAACTCTTCGCCGAACTGATCGAGTGGAACAGCACGGCAACGGAGCTGCCCGGCCGGACCGTGCACCAGCTGTTCGACGACCAGCTGCGCCGGACCCCGGACGCGCCCGCCGTGGTGTCCGGCGGAACCGAACTGAGCTACGCCGAACTCGGCGGCATGGCCAACCGGTTGGCGGCCTGGTTGCTCGAGCACGGCGTGCGGCCGCAGTCGCTGGTCGGGGTCGCGATGGCACCCTCCGGCCTGCGGCTGGCCGTGGTGCTGGCGATCCTCAAGGCCGGCGGCGGATACCTGCCGCTGGACCCGGCGCTGCCGGCCGACCGGCTGTCGTTCATCGTCGGGGATGCGGCGGTCGGCCTGGTGGTCACCGATCGGGCCGGCGAGCTCTCGGCGGTGCTGGCCGGAGCCGATTGCCTCGATCCGGCCTGGGTGTCCCGGTCCGCGCCGGACCCGGGCAGCCCGGCGGTGCCGGTCGACGAGTCGGACATCGCCTACGTCATCTACACCTCCGGTTCCACCGGCCGGCCCAAAGGGGTGGTCGTCGAGCACCGGCAGGCGGTCAACTTCGTGCTCGGCGGCATCGACCGCTGGCAGCTGGGGCCGCACGACCGGGTGCTGCAGTTCGCCTCGCTGAACTTCGACGTCTCGGTGCTGGACATGTTCTGCTGCCTGCTCTCCGGCGCGACCGCGGTGGTGGCCGACGCCGACACCAGGCTGTCGCCGCCGCGGCTCGGTGCGCTGATGCGCGAGCACCGGGTCAGCTTCGCCTGCCTGCCGCCGGCCGTGCTGGGGCTGCTGGCCGATCAGCGCCTTCCGGACCTGCGGCTGCTCATCGCCGGCGGCGAGGCGCTGCCGACCGAGGTCGCCTCGGCCTGGTTGCGGGACGGGCTGCGGCTGGTCAACGGCTACGGCCCGACCGAGGTGACCGTCATCTCGGTGGCCGGCGAGGTGGACGGCCGCAGCTGGCCGGCGCCGATCGGCCGGCCGATGCCGAATTGCCAGGCGTACGTGCTGGATCCGCACCTGAACCCGGTGCCGGTCGGCGTTGTCGGCGAGCTGTACCTGGGCGGCGCCGCGGTGGCGCGGGGCTACCTGAACCGGCCGGAGCTGACCGCCGAACGGTTCCTCGACGATCCGTTCGGCCCCGACCCGGACGGCCGGCTGTACCGCACCGGTGACCTGGTGAAGCGGTTGCCGGACGGCCGGCTGGTGTTCCTCGGCCGCGCCGACGGCCAGGTCAAGCTGCGCGGCCTGCGCATCGAACTCGGCGAGATCGAGTCGGCGCTGGCCCGCCATCCGGCGATCGACCAGGCCGTGGTGCAACTGGAGCAGGACGCCGCGGGGGAGCGGTTCCTCGCCGGATATCTGCGTCCGGCGCCGGGCGGCGGCCGACCCGAGCCGGCCTCGGTGGCCGAGTTCCTCGGCCGTTGGCTGCCGGGCTACATGATCCCGGCCCGGCTGGTCTGGCTGGACGAATTCCCGTTGAACCCCAGCGGAAAGGTCGATCGGCGGGCACTGTCAGCCCGGCTGGCCGAGCTGGCCGATCGGCAGGGCCGGCCGGCAGCCGGCGAGGTCGATCGGCAGCCGGTGTCGAGCACCGAGGCGGTGCTGGTGCGGATCTACGCCGAGCTGCTGCGTACGCAGCGGTGCGGCGTGCTGGATTCGTTCTTCGACGCCGGCGGCAATTCGCTGCAGGCCATGCAGCTGATCAGCCGCGTCCGCGCCGAACTGGGGGTGGATCTGCCGTTGACCGCGGTGTTCCTGGCGCCGGCCCCGCGCGGCCTGGCCGCGCGGATCGACGCCGAGCGGGCCGGGCTGGTGCGTCCGGCCGCCGGCGGATCGGTGGTGCCGCTGTCCGACGGCGCCGGCACCGATCCGCTGTTCCTCATCCACCCGGTCGGCGGCACCGTGCTGCCGTACAGCCAGCTGGCGGCGGAGCTGGCCGAGGACTATCAGGTCTACGGAATCCAGGCGCCGGCGCTGGGAACGGCGCTGGGAACGGCATCGCCGCCGGTTGCCGGCACGATCGCCGAGCTGGCCGCCGGCTACCTCGCCGAGGTGCGCGCCGTCCAGCCGATCGGCCCGTACCGGATCGGCGGCTGGTCGATGGGCGGCCTGCTGGCGCATGAGCTCGTGCGCCAGCTGGAACAGGCCGGTGAGTCGGTGGAGCTGATGGTCCTGATCGACGCCCCGTTCGCGGTCGCCGGCGAGCCCGGCGACGCCCGACCGGCCCGGCAGTTCGTCGCCGACGCGTTGCGTAGCCTCGGCCTGCCCGCGGCTCGACAGCCGGATTCGGACGAGGTTCCGGTCCAGTTGGCCTGCCTGCTGGCCGCGCTGGATCCGGCGCCGGACCAGCGGGCCGCCACGGCCGAGGAGCTGGACCGCCGGCTGGCGGTCTTCACCGAGCACCGGCGGCTGATGGCCGGTTACCGGCCCGCCGGGACGGTACGGGCGGACACGCTGCTGATCAGCGCCGAGCACTCGCCGAACGCGGCGGTGCAGGACGACTGGGCAGACATGGTCACGGGAAACCTGCGCCGGGCCGGCTACGACACCGACCATTACGGCCTGCTGCGACTGCCGCACGTCCGCGACCTTGCCCGGCACCTCCGGGCCGGCACGCGGATACCGGGCTGACCGGTTGCAACAAGCAGCCGAGCAGTCACTCGCCGTCGCCGGCAATAGGAAAGGACCCGTCGCCGCAACGGCAGCCGCCATTCGCTATCGCCGGCGAAATCACACGGGTAATAGCGGTAGGAACGTATACAGGCCGACGGGTGGCGCAAGGCCGGAATTCGGAAGTTCCCGGCGCGGACGACCCGGCCGCGCCTGCGGATTGTTGGCGCATTCGCAAGCATTCGGCGGCCCGGCATTCCGGGCTGCTGCCGCCCGGAGAGCCAACTGGGTACCACACTTGTGCCAGCTGAATAAATGTCTGGTTAGTACTGACAGCGATCTTAAGGAGTCACTGCCGTTTTTTATAGCTCGCAGGGCATCTAGATGTATTGACACCGCTGTCCGGAGCGGCTTACGGTATGTCGGTCCCTAACCCTTAAGCCGATCTATCACCTTGCGGATAGTTTACGGCTGCTTCGTCGCACCCTCGTCCGTCGAGCAAGAGATGAGTCCGTCTATGCATTGCCCGGTGGTATCTGCGGTGAGATGGCGGTGACAGGGGCTGCTAACCAGCCGGGATCCGCTATGGCGAGTCCGGCGGCGGCTGAGGTGGTCACGCCAGCAGGAGCTGCTGAGTCCACCGCGGTGTCGACCGAGTCGGTCGAGTCGGGTGACGCCTCCCCGAGCCGGTTCGGGGCAGCGCTGGTCGGTGGTTCGGTACAGCACCTGTCCTGCCTCGGGGTGGGGGTGGGGCCGGCGAATCTGTCGCTGGCCTCGTTGATGTGGTCGCGGCCGGAGTTGACCGGGCTGTTCCTGGAGCGGCGTTCCGGATTCGGCTGGCATGACGGTCAGCAGATGCCCGGGGCGACGTTGCAGGTGTCGATGCTCAAGGACCTGGTGTCGTTGACCGATCCGACTTCTCCGTTCTCCTTCCTGGCCTATCTGCATGACCAGGGCCGGATCTATCACTACCTCAACGCCCGGTTCGAGGCGGTGCCGCGGATGGAGTTCCGCAACTACCTGGCCTGGGCCGCGGCGCGCAACCCGAGCGTGGTGTTCGGCGAGGAGGTGCTCTCGGTCGATTTCGACACCGTGTTCCGGATCCGGACCAGCCGGCGGGAGCTGACCGCCGACCACGTCAGCGTCGGGGTCGGCAACCAGCCCTGGATCCCGCCGACCGGCCGGGCGTTCCTGTCCGACCCGCGGGTGTTCCACGTCTGCGAGTTCACCTCCGCGGCCACCGACGTGGCCGGGCAGCGGGTCACCGTGATCGGCGGCGGCCAGTCCGGGGCCGAGGCGTTCCTGGATCTGATCAACCGCCCGGTCGACCGGCTGCCGCGGCGGGTCTGCTGGGTGTCGCGGCGGCCGAACTTCTTCCCGATCGATGACTCGCCGTTCACCAACGACTACTACATGCCCGATCACAGCGACTACTTCGCCTCGCTGTCGCTGGCCGCCCGGCAACAGTTCAACCTGACGCACCTGCTGACCTCCGACGGCATCTCCGAGGCCACCCTGCGCCAGATCTACCAGCAGATCTACACCCATCACTACATCCATGACCGGCCGGACCTGATCGCGCTCTACCCGCACCGCGAGCTGACCGGCATCACGCAGAATCCGGCCGGCGCCGGTTACGAGCTGGCCCTGCGCCACGGCCAGCACCCCGAGCTGACCGAGCAGCTGGACAGCGACATCGTCATCTTCGCCACCGGCTTCGCCCCGCACCCGATGCCCTTCCTGCAACCGCTGCGGCACCGGCTGCAACAGGAGAACGGCGAGATTCAGATCGACACCCACTACGCCGCCGTCTGGGACGGACCGAGCGACCACCACCTGTTCCTGCAGAACGCCGCCCGCACCCAACGAGGCCTGGCCGACCCCAACCTCTCCCTGCTCGCCTGGCGCTCCCAACGGATCCTGGACAGCCTCAC
>DASUAC010000083.1:0-3202 GCA_035763985.1 Jatrophihabitans sp.
GGTCGGCGGCGAACAACACGGCCCGCGCGGTTGCGAAGTCAGCCGGCGGACAGCTGCCCTGGACCCCGGCCGCCCACACCGCCAACTCGGCGAGCCGGCCGAGCGAGCCGGCCGGTATCGCCAACCGCTGCTGGCGGGCCCGGGCGGCGTGGCCGGCGTCCGGATCCGGGTCGGTCACCGCGGCGACCGCGGCGGCGAAGCCGGACGGCTGGCTCTCGGTCATCGGTACTCCGTTATCGGCGTCCGGGTCGGTGTGGCGTCAGCGGCGGTCTGCGGAAGGCGACGGCATGCGCGGACACGGTAGCAATCCGGGCGGAACCCGCGGGCGTTACCGTGAGGACGGCGGAGCCGAGCAGAGGAACGAACGAGAGGACGGCGAGGATGGCCTGGACCTGGCAGTACCAGCCGGCGGACGCCGAGGCCGAGCCGGCGGGCTCGTTCAGCAGCCAGTCGGACGCGGAGAACTGGATCGGCGAGTGCTGGCGGGAGCTCGCGGCGGCCGGCGTGACCGGTGTGATCCTGCTCCGCGACGGCCGGCCGGTGTACGGCCCGATGGAGCTGGCCTGACCGTGGCGGCCCGGCCGGCTGAAGTAGCGTCGAGGTATGGAATTCAGATATCTCGGTAGCAGTGGCCTGAAGATCTCGGCGATCACCTACGGCAACTGGCTGACCCACGGTTCCCAGGTTGAGAACGACACCGCGATCAAGTGCGTGCGAACCGCACTGGACGAGGGCATCACCACCTTCGACACCGCCGACGTGTACGCCAACACCAAGGCCGAGACGGTGCTCGGCGAGGCGTTGAAGGGGGAGCGGCGGGAGTCGCTGGAGATCTTCACCAAGGTGTACTGGCCGACCGGGCCGGGTGGCCCGAACGACACCGGGCTGTCCCGCAAGCACATCATGGAGTCCATCAACGGCTCGCTGCGCCGGCTGGGCACCGATTACGTCGACCTCTACCAGGCCCACCGGTACGACACCGAGACGCCGCTGGAGGAGACCATGCAGGCCTTCGCCGACCTGGTCCGGGCCGGCAAGGCGCTCTACATCGGGGTCAGCGAGTGGACTGCCGAGCAGATCCGGGCCGGGCACGCCCTGGCCAAGGAACTCGGCATCCAGCTGATCTCCAGCCAGCCGCAGTACTCGATGCTGTGGCGGGTGATCGAGGCCGAGGTGATCCCGACCTGCCAGGAACTGGGCATCTCCCAGATCGTCTGGTCGCCGATCGCGCAGGGCGTGCTCTCCGGCAAGTACCTGCCGGGCCAGCCGCCGCCGGCCGGCTCCCGGGCCACCGACAGCCGCGGCGGCGCCAACATGATCCGCGAATTCATGACCGACGAGGTGCTGAGCCGGGTGCAGGAGCTCAAGCCGATCGCCGAGTCGCTGGACCTCACCATGGCCCAGTTGGCGGTGGCCTGGGTGCTGCAGCAGGACAACGTGGCGGCGGCGCTGGTGGGGGCGTCCCGGCCGGAGCAGGTCAGCGAGAACGCCAAGGCCGCCGGGGTGCGGATTCCGGACGATGCGCTGCGCCGGATCGACGAGGTGCTCGGCGACCTCGTGGAGACGGATCCGGCCAAGACGGCGGAAGATGCGCCGAAGGGCCGGGTGGCTTAGGCCTGTCGGGCCGGACGGCCGCTTGCCGGCCGTCCGCCCACCCGCGCGGATCAGGCCGGCCGTTACGGATCAAAGCCAGCCGGGCTAGATCTCGTCGCCGATCTGCTTGACCGGCAACGGCCGGCGCCAGCTGCGCTTGAAGTAGGCCCGGCTGCCGGCGTAGAAGCCCAGCGACAGCGCGGATTCGCGCGTGCTCTGCCCGCGTTGGCCGGCCAGCCGCTTGATCCGGGTACCGGCGAGGATCCATTCGGCGAGCAGCAGCAGGAACAGCACGAAGGTCAGGATCTGCAGGTACGGCACGAAGTAGCCGATCAGCAGCAGCGGGAACAACCACAGCAGGTAGTTCGAGGCCATCCGGCGGGAGTCGACGTAGTCGCGGGCCAGCGCGCGTACCGGGCCCTGGTCCCGGCGCGGCAACACCTCCCCGGACCGCACCGCCTGCCGGTATTCCGAGGTGGTCAGCTTCTTCTGCCCGGCCACCCGGGCGTTGGCGTGCTGCTTCTGCCAGGCGGCGGCTTCCTTGCGGGTCTTCGGGGCCGGCGTGATCGGCCCGGCCGTGGTCCGCCGCTTGGGCGTCGGCCGGCCCTTCGGCGCGCTGCCGGGCGGTGCCTGCTCCGGCTCGGCGAGATCCGCCTCGGCGGACTCGGGAACGTCGGTGCTCTTGCGGCGGAGGAAGCTCATGCTCGACTGCCTTTGCGGGCTGGAAACGGCTTAGATGAAGGGCTTGACAGGTCAGGACGCCGGCAGCGCCAGCATCCGGCGCAGCGCGGTACGGGCGTGTTCGGCCACCGCGGGGTCGACCACGATCCGGTTCACCGGCCGGCCGGCGGCCAGCGACTCCAGCGAGCGGACCAGGTGCGGCAGGTCGATCCGGTTCATGGTGGCGCAGTAGCAGACGGTGGACTCCAGGAAGCTGATCTGCTGCTCCGGGTGGCTGTCGGCCAGCCGGCGTACCAGATTCAGCTCGGTGCCGATGGCCCAGCGGGAACCCGCCGGGGCCTTGGCGACCGTGTCGATGATGTATTCGGTGGAGCCGACCAGGTCGGCCGCCGACACCACCTCGTAGCTGCATTCCGGGTGCACCAGCACCCGCACCCCGGGCACCCGCTCGCGGACCGCGGCGACCTGGTGCGCGGTGAACCGGCCGTGCACTGAGCAATGCCCGCGCCAGAGGATCATCCGGGCCCGGCGCAGCTGCTCCGGGGTCAACCCGCCGTCCGGGCGCGCCGGGTCGTACACCACGCAGTCGTCCAGGCTCAAGCCCAACTGGCGGACCGCGGTGTTGCGGCCCAGGTGCTGGTCGGGCAGGAACAGCACCTTCGCCGAGTCGCCCGGACGCCGGCCGAACGCCCAGCGCAGCGCCCGCTCGGCGTTGGACGAGGTGCACACCAGGCCGCCGGGCTCGCCGGTGAAGCCCTTGATGGCGGCCGAGGAGTTCATGTAGGTGACCGGCACCACCGCCTCGGCCACGCCGGCCGCGGCCAGCGCGTCCCAGGCATCGCGGACCTGGACCTCACGCGCCATGTCGGCCATCGAACAACCGGCCGCCAGGTCCGGCAGGATCACCTGCTGGTCCTCGGCGGTGAGG
>DASUAC010000084.1:0-7084 GCA_035763985.1 Jatrophihabitans sp.
CAGGTGCGGGGGCAGCTCGCCCGATCCGCGGTTGGGGTCGGAGTTCACTCCACGATTCTATGGTTCACCGGCGCACCGATCGGACCACGCGCTAAGAACCCGCTAAGTGTTGCCATGGCTCCGGCTCCGCCGGCGACCGTCGCGGCGGGGCCGGTAGCCCGTCGAGGGCCCGTCAGTCGGCGTTGCCCAGTGCGGCGCCGACCTCCAGCGCGTCCTCCCGTTCCACCCGCGCGAGCAGGGTCGGCTCGGGCTGGACCACCTCGCCCCGGTCGGCCGCGTCCAGCGCCCGGTGCACGCTGGCCAGCACCAAGGCCGCCAGCAACACGCTCACCGCGCCGAGCACGAACGGCACGTGCGCGTCGTAGTGCTCGACCAGCTTGCCGGCCGCGAACGGGGCCAGCCCGCCGCCGATGAACCGGACGAAGCCGTAGGTGGCCGAGGCCACCGGCCGCGGCACCGGCGCGATGCTCATCACCGCGGTGGTGACCAGCGTGTTGTTCACCCCGATGAAGGATCCGGCCACGATCACCGCGAGCACCACCACCAGCGGGCTGTCCGGGAACAGGCCGATCAGCAGCAGGTCCAGGCTCATCAGGATGAAGTTGCCGTACAGCGTGCGCGGGGTGCCGAACCGGGCCCTGAGCAACGGCGCGCCCCAGATCGCGAAGATCGCCACCAGCACGCCCCAGCCGCAGAACACCAGCCCCAGCTTCGGCGGGCTGGAGATCCGCATCAGGAACGGCGAGTAGCCGAGCAGGGTGAAGAAGCCCCAGTTGTAGAGCAGGCCGACCACGCTGGTGGTGGCCAGGCTGCGGTGTCGCAGCGCCAGGATCGGTTCCCGGAGCCGCTGCCGCTGCGCCGGTTTCGGGGTGGCCGGCAGCAGCACCAGGGTGGCGATCAAGGCGATCGCCATCAGCACCGAGACCCCGAAGAACGGCCCCCGCCAGGAGATGCCGCCGAGTTCGCCGCCGAGCAGCGGGCCGAGCGCGATGCCGACGCCGAGCGCGGTCTCGTACAGCACGATGGCGCCGTTGAAGCCGCCGCTGGCCGAGGCGACGATGACCGCCAGCGAGGTGGCGATGAACAGCGCGTTGCCCAGCCCCCAGCCGGCCCGGAAGCCGACGATGCCGGCGATCGAGTTCGACTCGCCGGCCAGGAAGGCGAACACCACGATCAGCACCAGGCCCGCGATCAGGGTTCGCTTGGCGCCGAGCACGCTGGACACCCAGCCGGTGATCAGCATCGCGACGGCGGTGACCACCAGGTAGCTGGTGAACAGCAGCTCGACATCGCTGGGTGAGGCGTGCAGTTTGTCCCGCAGCGAGGCGAGGATCGGATCCACCAGCCCGATGCCCATGAACGAGATGACACAGGCCAGGGCGACCGCCCAGACCGCCTTGGGCTGCTTGAACGGACTACTCGTGGGGGCGTGGCTCATGCGGTGGTTCCTTCGCTGCGGGTTCCTTCGCTGCTGGCTCCGGTGCTGCTGGTTCCGGTGCTCTTGGTCTGGGTGCCGTCCCGGCCGGTCAGCTGGCACAGCCGGTTCATCGCGTCCAGCGCGGCGGCCAGGTCGGCCCGGTGCTCGGCGGACAGCCGCTGGACGTCGGTCAGGATGGCCTCGGTACGCGCCCGGTGCCGGTCGGCCAGCACTTCCCGGCCGGCGGCGGTGATGCGGACCAGGCTGGCCCGCCCGTCGGTCGGGTCGGCGAACCGCTCGGCCAGCCCTTCGCCGGCCAGCCGGTTGATCAGCGTGGTCATGCCGGGCTGGCTGACCCCTTCGCGCACCGCGAGGTCGGAGATCCGCAGCGGCCCGTCCTGGCTCAGCGTGTCCAGCGTGGTGACGCTGGTCGCGCTCAGCTGGCTGGGCGCCTTGCGGCGGACCCAGAGCAGTAGCCGGTCCAGGGTGCCGGCGATCGCGAGTTCGTCCGAGGCGGTGGCGGCTGAGGTGGGCACGGCCGCAACTGTATTGCGAAGTTATATAACTTCACAATGTATCTTCCCTCACCGCTCCGGCGGGCGGTGCCGCTCAGCTGGCGGGCGAGGTCCTCAGCCGGCGGGCGAGGTCAGAGATCCTCCAGCGCCACCGCCGGGTCGGCGAGCCGGGCCGGATCGACCGGGCGCCGGCTGCGGATGAGCGCCTTGATCGGGTCGGTGACGTCCCAGACGTTGACGTTCATCCCGGCGATCACCCGACCATCGGCCAACCAGAACGCGATGAACTCGCGGCTCGCTCGATCGCCCCGGAAGACCACCTGGTCGTAGCCGTCCGGCTCGACGTAGCCGAGGTACTCCATGCCCAGGTCGTACTGGTCGGAGTAGAAGTAGGGCAGCTCGTCGTAGCCGGCGGTCTCGCCGCGCATGGAACGCGCCGCGGTGACCGGCTGCTTGAGCGCGGTGGCCCAGTGTTCGACCCGGATCCGCCGGTCGTAGAAGGGCGCGAAGGCGTTCGCGATGTCCCCGCAGGCGAGCACGTCCGGGTCCGAGCTGACCAGACCGGCATCCACCAGCACACCGTTGTCCACCGCCAGGCCGGCGTCGGCGGCCAGTTGGACGTTGGGCGCGGCACCCACCGCGACCAGCAGCGCGTCGCCGCTCAGCACGGTGCCGTCGGCGAGCCGCAGCCCGGTGACCCGGCCGGCCTCGGTGACCACCTCGGTGAGCCGCGCGCCGAGCCGGAGATCCACGCCGTGCTCGCGGTGCAGATCGGCGAAGACCTCGGCCAGTTCCGGCCCGAGCACCCGCAGCAACGGCAACTCGGCGGCCTCCACGATGCTCACCTCGGCGCCGGCCTGCCGGGCGACCGCGGCCACCTCCAGGCCGATCCAGCCGGCGCCGATCACCAGCAGCCGGCCGAGGCCCGCGAACGACTCGGCCAGGGCGTCGGAATCGGCCACCGAGCGCAGGGTGTGCACGTTCGGTGCGTCCAGGCCGGCCAGCGGCAGGCTTCGCGGTGAGGAGCCGGTGGCCAGCAGCAGCTTGCGGTAACCGAGTTCGCCGCCGTCGGCCAGTCGTACCCGGTGACCGGCCGGGTCGATCGCGGTGGCTCGAGTGCCGGTACGCAGGTCGACCTCGTGCTCGGCGTACCACTCGGCCGGATGCACGTAGGCCTTCTCCAGCGGCTGGGACCGGGCCAGGTAGGCCTTGGACAGCGGCGGTCGCTCGTACGGGCGGTGCTGCTCGTTGCCGATCAGGGTGAGCCGGCCGTCGTAGCCCTGCTGCCGCAGCGCCTCGGCGGCCTTCGCACCGGCCAACCCGGCACCGACGATGACGAAACCGTCGTCCATCCCACTCCTCCAGCTCTTGCCCAGCTGACTCGGTCGTCCTGACCTTAGCCGTCCAGTGCCGATGTGGTCAGGTTTCACCAAGGCATACGCGGCGCGGCCGGAATGGGTTCGCCGGACCGCTCAGCCGGTCGCCGCGGTCGGCGCCGGACTCGCCGGCCGGGGCAGCAGCGATTCGAGTTGCTCCCGGACCCGGGCATCGAGCTGGGCCGCGGTGGTGCCCCGCCGTCGGGTGATCACGTCGACCAGCGTGACGTGCCAGAACTCCTCGATGCGGTCGCACCATTCACAATCGTTGCGGCGATGCTGGCCGGGATGTGCCAGTCGCGGGTGCACGTGGGCGGCGTACATGGCCAGGTCGAACAGGGCGTCCACCGACCGCCAGGCCACCTCGTCACCGTGCACGATCAGCCCGTCGGCCCGGCCGTACCGATCGTCGCTCTGCAGGATTCGAGCCGCATAGAGGTGCGGCGCCGCATCGTTCGAGGGCCGAATGCCGTCGCTCCAGAACTCCCGCCGCGCGGCCAGCAGCGCATCGGCGGCGTTCGAGGATCGGAGGTGGCCGATCGGCCGGTCAGTCACATTTCCATGGTATCGAAAAGAGGTTCGAATCAACCAGTGACCGGGATCCATTTTTCTTGCGAATCACGCAGTCACCGATGCTACCGAATTTCATCGCCGATGATCTAGTTTAGGCTTATATTCTAAGCTGAATCTGCTTCACGGCGCTACCCGCCCAGCGGTGAAGGATTGTCCGAGTCGGCCATCGCCCAGCCTAAACATAACCGTCCGGAATTATTCGGCAGCCGGCTCGCAACCGTGCAGTCAGAAAATCATCGGACAGGCCAATTCATTCTTTCACAGGCCATTTCGCTGACGACTGCAAACGTTTCACATGACCGCATCGTCGCGCCGGTGCGACCATTTCGCGCAACGCGGGGGAAGCGCTGCCCGGCAGGGTGCCGGGCAGTAACCATGGAGGAGCAGCATGCTGAGGAACAGCACCCGAATCGCGGCAGCCGTCGCCGTCGTGGCCTGCCTGGCGTTGCCGATGACCGCGTCGGCCGCCGCCACCGCACCGGTCCTCACCGCAGGCAGCACCATCGCCGTGCAGTACATCCCCAACGAACAGTCGCCGCTGTCCTACGAGATGGACAGCGCCAATCACATGTCCTGGATGCGCACCTACGCGGTGCCGGTGCAGGACGTCGTCACCACCGGTACGGCCACCCTCGCCGCCGGCGACCTGACCACCAACCACTACGTGTACCGGACCATCTCGGACGCCCAGAAGTACGACCTGCCGCCGGACCCGAACAACATGAGCTCCTACCAGTTCATGCCCGGCGCCCAATACATCACCAGCCACGGCGACCTGAACCTGGCCGCCGGCCAGGCGATCGGCATCGTCTGCGAGGCGTCCGGCGGGCAGTTGCTGGCCGTCTTCCAGAACTACGTCTCCGGCGCGACGCACACCTGGGCCGCCTGGCTCAGCGCCGCGGAATGGGTGGGTGCCACCATGACCGGAGGCTATGTCAGTAGCTGCTAGGCCCCCGGCGGGAGCGGCCACCGGCGGACCGGAGGAGCGACGGTGCCCGAGCGGATCCAGTTGCGGCGCAGCCGCGGCTGGCGCAAGCCGCCGGGCGCCGTCGTGGTGGCCAGGCCGTCCCGGTGGGGCAACCCGTTCGCGGTCGGCCAGCAGGTCGACGGTGTGCCGGTGCGGGACCGCGCCCATGCGGTGGAGTTGTACCGGGCGATGATGGCCCGCTCCCCGCAACGACGCGCGGCTGCCCGAGCCGAGCTGGCCGGCCGGGATCTGGCCTGCTGGTGTCCGTTGCTCACCGAGGACGGCGGCCGCGGACCGTGCCACGCCGAGGTACTGCTGCAGATCGCCAATTCCTCGCCGGAGGCTGGGGAATCCCCGACCTGAATGGCCACGTCGTGCCGTGCGATCGCGGCTGCTCGCAGTGCCAGGCCTGGTAACCGCCGGCCGGTGCCGCATACGATGTCCTCCGGCACTGCCCTAGGGGGCTGGCATGCTCTACCTGGACGAACGCTGCGGCGCCTGGCAGGTCGGCGAGGACAGCGAATCCGGCCCCGTCCGGTTCCGGATCTTCCTGCCGACCGGGCCGGATCCGCAGATCGCCTCGATCCGGGCGGCCGGCGACTTCCAGGTTCCGCTCGGCGGGCATCCGTGGGATTACGGCGACGGCATCGAACTGGTCGCCGACCGCAGTGACCCGCGCGGCTGGTTCTGGACGGCCACCACCGACCCGTTGCCCAAGGGCTTCTATCAGTACAAGTACCTGGTGCGCTTCACCGACGGCAGGGTTCGCTACGTCAGCGACCCGTGCGCCCGGTACGGCGGGCTGTCGGATCTGAACGCCGCGGTGGTGGTCGGCGGCGACCGGCTGCGCGACAGCCCGGTCACCCCGATCGCCGGTGGCCGCAAGCCGCTCGCCGACCTGGTCGTGTACGAGCTGATGATCGACGACTTCACCGCCGCCGACCGCGGTGATCGGGCACCGCTGGACGTGGTCCGGGACCGACTGGACTACCTCACCTCGATGGGCTTCAACGCGATCCTGTTCATGCCGTGGACCGCCTGGCGGAATCGCGATTTCGACTGGGGCTACGCGCCGTTCCAGTACTTCGCGGTGGAGTCCCGGTATGCCGACGAGGCCGATCACCCGGAGAACAAGCTGATCTGGCTGCGCGAGCTGGTCAACGCCTGCCACGAGCGGGGCATCCACGTGATCATGGACGGCGTGTACAACCACACCAGCCGGGACTTCCCTTACCCGCAGTTCTACCGCGACCCAAAGGATTGCCCTTTTACCGACAAGGCATTCGGCGGTCAGTTCGCCGGGCTGCAGGATCTCGACTTCGGCAATGCCTGCACGCTGGAGTTCATCACCGACGTCTGCCGGTACTGGATCGGCACGTTCGGCCTGGACGGAATCCGCTTCGACAACACGGTGAACTACTACCTGCCGGGTGATCTGGCCG
Organism: Jatrophihabitans sp.; assembly: GCA_035763985.1. Lineage (GTDB taxonomy): Bacteria > Actinomycetota > Actinomycetes > Mycobacteriales > Jatrophihabitantaceae > Jatrophihabitans_A. The sequence goes on from DASUAC010000084.1 coordinate 6,291, forward strand.
GCCTGCCCGAGCTGCTGGCCGGCATCCAGTCCTGGCTGGAGGCGCGCGGCGAGGTCAACTTCTCCCTGACTCTGGAGCACATCCGGCAGGACGCGGCGTCCGTCACCAATGCCACCGTGGCCACCAGCTTCTGGGACAACGCACTCTTCGAGTTGGCCTTCTCCGAGTCGTCGCCGGACGGCCGGATCGACGGCAATCTGCTGAACGCGTTGAACAATCGCCGTTACCTCTCCCCCGGCAAGGTGCCCACCGTGTACCTCGGCAACCATGATCATTCCCAGCTTGCCTGGCGCATCGGCGCACCGGACCGGGAGTCCGGCGAGACCGCCCGCTGGTGGCTCGGCCAGCCCTGGCTGATCGCGCTGTACGCCTCGACCGGTGTTCCGTTGATCCCGAACGGCCAGGAGTTCGGCGAGAACCACTACCTGCCCGAGGACGATCACCACACCGGCCGACGGGTTGCGTCCCGGCCGTTGCGCTGGCAGCTCGCCGACGATCCGATCGGCCGGCCGCTGCGGGCGTTGCATGCCGCGCTGGCGCGCGCCCGGCGGGACCATCCCGCGCTGCGTTCGGAGTTGATGTACCCGTCGGACTGGGCCGGTTGGCAGACCCGGTTCAACCAGGTCGGGGTCGGCGTCGATGTCGAGCGCCAGCTGGCGATCTTCCATCGCTGGGCGCCGCTGGCCGGCGGTGCGGTGGAGAACGTGGTGGTGGTGCTGAACTTCGCCGGCTACGACCAGATCGTCCCGGTGCCGTTCCCGACGCCGGGGCTCTGGACCGACCTGCTGGCCGGC
>DASUAC010000085.1:0-2881 GCA_035763985.1 Jatrophihabitans sp.
CAACGGCACCACCGTCGACCTGTACGACTGCAACGGGACCAGCGCTCAGGTCTGGGTCCCGCAGGCCAACGGCGAGCTGCTGAACCCCAACTCCGGCAAGTGCCTGGACGACACCGGCTACGGCGGCTCCGGCACCCAGGCGCAGATCTGGAGCTGCACCGACACCTCCAACCAGCAGTGGACACTGCCCAGCGGCAGCAGTGGCGGAGGCGGCGGCACCGGAGGTCTGAATCCCGGGGTCGCCCCGGGAGGCAACTTCGACCTGTCGCTGTGGGAGCTCCAGGAGCCGACCGGCTCGCCCGGGTCGCCGACCACGATCCCGCCGTCGCAGCTGGAGGGAGCGAACGGTTATCAGGACTCGTACTTCTACACCGACTCCTCCGACGGGGCCATGACGTTCTGGGACCCCGAGAACGGCGTCACCACCCCGAACTCGAACTACTCGCGCTCCGAGTTGCGGGAGATGACCTCCAGCGGCGCGGCGGCGAACTGGTTCGCGGCCGGCACCACCAACACCCTCAGCGCCACGTTGAGGGTGACGCAGGTGCCCAACCACGTGTGCGTCGGGCAGATCCACCTCGGCTCGGGCGGATCGACCAAGCCGTTGCTGGAGCTGTTCTACTACTCCAACGGCGACCTCAAGATGGGCATCGAGCAGACGCCGGCCGGCGGCAACGAAGTGCTCTACGACGTCGGCAGCGTGCCGCTCGGCACGCAGTTCAGCTACGTGATCGGGCTGAGCGGCAGCACGATCAGCCTGGCGCTCGACGGCGGCGCCGCTCAGACGTGGACCGCTTCCTCCACGTTCGACGGTTACGGCATGTACTTCAAGGCCGGTGACTACGACCAGAGCTCCGGCAGCGATGCCAGCGTCGGCGCCAGGGTCGGGTTCTACGCCCTGTCAATCCACCACGGCTGATCGCTCGATCCACCACCGCTGATCAGGGTCCGACGATCAAACGCCGGCCGGCCCGAGCTGCTCGACCCGATAACCGTCCGGGTAGCTCGGGGCCGTACCGAGCGTCAGGTACGGTTCCGTGCGCGGCGTCTTCCAAGCCTCCGCCGACGCGCGCAACCGGACCAGGCCGCCGACGAGCATCCGCACCGGCAACGCCGGGGTCGGGGCGCCGACCGCGGTCCGCAGCGACGGCGTCAGCAGCGTGTCGGCGACCGGCCCGGCCAGACCCTTCAGACGGTCCGGCAGCCGTCCGGCGAACAGCCCGCGCGTGGCGGTCATCAAGGCCTCGGCGGCGGCTGTGGGGGCGAAGTGCTCGGCCTCGTAGGCGTCGAGCAGCGCGGCGAACCCGTCGTAGTCGTCGGGGACGTCGGGGACGTTCATCAACGCGCCCAGGCGCCGGTAGAACTCGGCGGTCGCGGTGCGCTCGTGGCAGCACGTCGGCCGCCATCCGGTCTGGTCGATCCACCGGGTCGGCACGACGACGAAAGCCGCCAGCACGTACCGGTAGTCGGCGGCGGAGATCTCGAACCGGCGGTGGATCTGGTTGAGCCGCCTGACCGCCGCGCGGCCCCGCTCCGCCTCGAGGCCGTGCGTGATCATCTCGTACATCAGCAGCCCGGTGTCGTCCGCACGCTTGCGGGTCCGCTCGGTCATCTCCCCGGTCGCCAGCAGCAACTCGGCGATGGCCGGGATCCCGAACGTCCGGTAGAAGGCGAGGTTCAGGCCGAGCATGGTCTCCCAGCCGAACTCGTACTGGGCGACGGTGCGGTAGATCTCCTCGTGGTCCGCAACGGGATCCAGGGTACGAAGATGCCTCAGGCGGGTGAGGTCGCGGTTGCGCATGTGTCTGGATCGTAGTCGCCGGCCGGACGGCACAGACGCGAGGCGGCCGGCATCGCCGGTCACGCCGGCCAAGGCCGCTACAGCCACCCCCACCGCGTGGCCAGCCACCCCAGCTGCGCCCGGCTCCGCGCCCCGGTCAGCGTCATCAGGTCCCTGACGCGCCGTTCGACGCTGCTCACGCTCATGTTCAGGGTCCGGTCGGCCGCGGCGTCGGCGAGCAGCAGCCGCAGCAGCCGCAGCGCGGCCGCGTCGGGGACCAGGAGGGCCGGCGGTTCCAGCCGGTGCTGGCTGTGCCGGCAGTGGTGCACGGCCGGCAGCCCGGCCAGGGCGGCGCGGTGGCCCAGCTGCATCCGGTTGCCGGAGTCCGACCAGTCCATCAGCTCTCTGATACGCCGCTGCACCGTCCGCTCGCTCACCCCCAGGCGGTGCGCGTTGGCCCGGTCCGTGAGCCCGGCCACCAGATTGGCCAGCGTCGGGCCGTGGTCGGCCGCCAGCCGCTGCGGCCAGTCCGTCCAGTGCGCGCAGGGTGCCGCATCGGGCACGAGGCCTCCCCTCGCCGTGTCCGTTCAGTTACTAGACGCACGAGACGGGCCTCGGAGTTGCATCAGAACCCTGTCGGGAATCCTTCAAATCAGATCACTGACATCACCCGTAGTCTCGGGTAGATCACCCGATCGACCCTGCGTTGTGAAGACTTCTCGGAGGAACCACAGGTGACATCTCGCAGAATCCGAACCGCTTCCGCGGCGGCCGCCTTGGTCACGGCCGCGGCGCTGGCTCTGCCGGCGACGGCCCGGGCCACCGCGCCGGCCTACACCGACACCGGCACCGGCACCGGCACCGTGGCCGCGGCGCCCACCGTGACGCCGGCCGCCGCGGGGGCGGCCGCCGTCGTCCTGCCGACCGGCGACCGCCTCATAGTGCACAACGGCACCGGCGCGCGTTCCGGGCTGTCCGTGGAGTCCACCCCCGGCGCTTCGGACTCCCTCGCCAGCTTCCAGGCCGGCGGCGACCGGTACGTGATCCCGTCGGAGGCCGAGCCCTACCTGGGGCACTCGCTGGACCTGTCGCTGTTCGACG
>DASUAC010000086.1:0-2929 GCA_035763985.1 Jatrophihabitans sp.
CGGAGATGCCCTTGGACTTCCACGGAGTGCCGCAGCACAGCGCGGGCAGGTCCTTCGGGTAGGTGATCGACACACCGGCCCGTTCGCACAGCCGCACGAACGAGTCGCGGGCGCCCGGGGACCCGGCGGTCGGGCCGAACATGGTGCCGACACAAGCGCTGAAGAAGACGATTTCCACCGCGGTGGGCGTCGGGGCGGTCGGTTCGTCGCCACCGCCCTTGGGCCGCTGCCGGCCGCCGCCGGGCAGCTCCGGCGAGTACAGCGGCAGAATGTCCGGGTCGATCACCGTCCGGGCCAGCTCGTTCGGCCCGGTGATGAGGACGGATGGGGTCTTCTCGGCCACCGACAGCGCGGTTCCGGCCAGCCTGGTGGTGCCGGCCCAGTGCTTGGCCGCGTAGGACCAGCCCTTCGCGGTGGCCTTGCCGACCGACCCGGCCCGCAGCCGGCGCACCAGGTCACCGGTGTTGATCAGCACCGGGCAGGCGGTCGAGCACATGCCGTCGACCGCGCAGGTCTGCACGCCGTCGTAGTCGTACTCCTGCTCGAGCTCGGCCAGCAGCGCGGTGTCGCCGGCCTCGCGGGCCCGCTGCATCTCCCGGCGCAGCACGATCCGCTGGCGCGGCGTGGTGGTCAGGTCTCGGCTGGGGCAGACCGGTTCGCAGTAGCCGCACTCGACGCACCGGTCCACCTCCTTCTCCACCGTCGGCGTGACCTTTAGGTACCGCAGGTGGGCCTGGTCGTCGTCGGTGACGATCACGCCGGGGTTCAGCAGGCCGGCCGGGTCGCACAGCCGTTTGATCTCCTGGGTGACCTCGTACAGCTCGTCGCCGTACTGCCGTCGGACGAACGGGGCCATGATCCGGCCGGTGCCGTGCTCGGCCTTGAGGTTGCCGCCGTTGGCCAGCACCAGGTCGACCATGTCCTCCGTGAACTCGGCGAACCGGTGGAGATCTCCCCCACCGCCGAGCCGCTCGGTCAGCATGAAGTGGATGTTGCCGTCCTTGGCATGCCCGAAGATCACGCTGTCGGTGTAGCCGTGCTTGGCGAACAGGTCGATCAGCTGCTCGCACGTGTTCAGCAGCGCCGGCACCGGAACGACGATGTCCTCCAACAACGCGGTGGTGCCCGAAGGCCGGGCCTCGTTCACCGTGGTGTACAGGCCCTTGCGGGTGTGCCAGAGCCGGGCCCGGGCCCGCGGGTCGGCGGTGAGCTCGGCCGGCCCGGCCACCGGGATCGACCGCAGCACCGGACCGGCGGCCTGTGACAGTTCGCTGACCGCCTCCACCGAGTCGGACTGGTACTCGACCAGCAGCGCGGCGTGCCGGTCCACGGTGATCCGCCGGATGATCTCGTCACAGCCCGGATCGGCCTGGGCCACCCGCAGCGACGTCGCGTCGAGCAGCTCGATGGTCGCCGGCCCGGTGGCCACCAGCGCGGGCAGCGATCCGGTGGCCCGGGACAGGTCGTCGAACACCAGCAGCCCGGTCATCGCGTGCCGCAGCAGGGGCACCGTGCGGAACATCGCGGATGCCACGAAGGCCAGCGTGCCCTCGCTGCCGATCATCAGGTGGGTCAGGATGTCGACCGGCCGGCTGTGGTCGACCAGCGAGTTGAGCCCGTACCCCATGGTGTTCTTCATCGAGAACTGCTGCTCGATGATGCGCACCGACTCGGTGCTGCCGCGGACCCGGTCCCGCAGCTTGGCCAGCCCCTCGTAGAGCGCCGGCTCGGTCGCCCGGAGCTTGTCGTCGGCGTCGGCGGCGCCGGTGTCGATCACGGTGCCGCTGGGCAGCACCAGGACCAGGGACTCCAGCGTCCGGTAGGTGTTCTGCGTCGTCCCGCAGGCCATGCCGCTCGAGTTGTTGTTGACGACACCGCCCATCGTGCAAGCGATCTCGCTGGCCGGGTCGGGGCCGAGCTTGCGTCCGTGGCGGGCTAGCCGGGCGTTGACCTGGCGGACGGTGGCGCCGGGCCCGACCCGGACCCGGTCGCCGCCGTCCAGGATCTCGATGTCGCGGAAGTGCTTGCGGGTGTCGACCAGGATGCCGTCGGTGCCGGCCTGGCCGGACAGGCTGGTGCCGCCGGACCGGAACGTCAGCGGCACCTCCTGCGCGGCCGAGACCGCGAACAGCCGACCGACGTCGGACGCGTCCCGCGGACTGACGACCGCGGTCGGAGCCAGAAAATAGTGCGAGGCGTCGTGACCGAGGGCCAGTCGGTCGAGCGCGCGGGTGCGCAGCTGTCCCGGCTCCGGCAGCGCCCGCTGCAGCGCTTCGAGCAGGGTCGGGTCGGCGGGTGGCAGCAGGACCGATGCGACCGGCTCGGGGGCTCCCCCATGCGGCCTCGTTGCGAGGGACATCATCCCACCACCATCCATCCGAGCACGGGCGTGGACTGCAAGTAGACCAGCACGCACACCCCGAGCAACAGGCCCAAGCGATCGATCTTGTCGAGCACCTGGTCGAGGACACCGGACACCCCCAGGGCCGCGCCGACGACACCGCCCAGGGGGTCGCGGACTTCGAGACCGACGTGTTCGCCGGGTTCGTGCTGGCCCGCTCGGCGGCCCGGACTGTCGGATAGCACGATCCGTTGCGACGTCAGCCATTTGGGGCAGATGCGGGCCGGCTGGATCGGCCGTCGTGGGAGATGACGCCGGCCGATGCCGACAGCTACTTCGGGACGGTGCCGCGGACGGCGCCGGTGAACACCCGGTTGGGCCGATCGCAGGCGCTGCGCACGTACTTCGAGTTCATCGAGTTGCGGCACCAGGTGAAGATCCACGCAGTGACCGGGGTCGTGGCGCAGTTCGGAACTTGGTGTCGGCTTAGCAGCGGAACGATTCTGGGTGTTTTCGTGATCATGTCACTGGCGCAGCTGGGCCCCGGGACTCCTGAAGTTGGTGGACCGGGAGTGTGACGCGTCTTGA
>DASUAC010000087.1:0-7055 GCA_035763985.1 Jatrophihabitans sp.
CGGTGACCAGGCCGTCGGTCGCGGCCCGGTGATGGGTGCAGTTCAATTCGATGCCCATGGCAACGAAATCCGGCCCGGCGTGCAGCGCGGCGGCCACCGATCCGACCGTCTCGGCCAGCGCCGCGGAGGCGCCGCCGTGGAACAGCCCGTACGGCTGCCGGTTGCCGGCCACCGGCACCGTGGCCACGATCCGGTTCGGGTCGATCTCCACGTAGGAAATGCCCATCCGGTCGGCCAGCAGCTCGTCGGTGCCCTCCCAGCGCTGCTTCAAATCGTCGAGCAAGGCCTGCTGAGCAGGAGTGATCATGCCCCTCTGCCTACCACACGGCCCGGCAGCACCCCGCGCACGGACCGCCGGCGGCGCAGCGCGACCCGGTCGATGGAGTCGGCGATGCCGAGGCTGCGCCGCAGCGTGGTCACCGAGGCGATCCGGCGCACCACCAGCGGCGCGAAGCCGAGCCTGGCCAGATAGCGGTTGGCATCCCGGGCGCCGGCCTGCACGCCGACCACCACGTGGTCGATCTCCCGGTCCTCGGCGTGCCGTACCGCACCGGTCAGCAGCGCCCGGCCCGCCCCGCGGCGGCGGAACGACGGCGCGACCAGCAGATGCGACACGTACAGCGCCGCGGTCGGGGCCAGCACGCCGACCCGCTCCTCCATCAGCACCGCGAAGCCGACCAACTGGCTGCTCGCCTCGTCGATGGCAACCAGCACCAGCCGGTCCATGTCGGACAGCAGCGCCATATAGCGCTCGACCAGTGCGTTGCGATCGCCGCGGTGGGCACGTCCCCTGCGGGCGACATGATCCACCACGCCGTTGTCCTCAGCCAGCGCGATGAGCTCGTTTATATCGGAGGTAGCGGCCGGTCTCACCCGTACGTTGCCCCTCGACACATCCACTCCCGGTTATCCCGTACCGACCGACTGGACAACTGCCCGACGAGTACCGGACGGCCCAACTTCTGCGCCGACGTCCGTCCGAACCCGATGCGCACCATATCGCGCCGACAACTTCGGCGACAGTGGCAATCGACAAACGACATCCATTGCCGGCAACCAAATTACCCGTCAGTACTTCGGCAGTGACAGCGGGTAAAACCCGATCACGGTCAGTGAGCGTTATGTCCGTCCGGACACCCATGACGGGCATCAGGACGCGATCTCCTCGCCCAGGTACGCAGCCCGCACTCGGTCGTCGGCCAGCAGCTCCTCGCCGGTGCCCCGCAGCACGATCTCCCCGGTCTCCAGCACGTAGCCCCGATGGGCCAGCGCGAGCGCCTGCGCGGCGTTCTGCTCCACCAGCAGGACGGTGACCCCGCCGCTGTTGATCTCGGAGACGATGTCGAAGATCTGCTTGACGATCAGCGGTGCCAGCCCCATCGACGGCTCGTCCAGCAGCAGCAGCCGCGGCTTGCCCATCAGCGCCCGGCCGATCGCCAGCATCTGCTGCTCACCGCCGGACAGCGTGCCGGACATCTGCTTGTACCGCTCGCGCAGCCGCGGGAACAGTTCCAGCACGTGCTCGAGCACCGCGGCGTCCGGCCGCTTGAACCGGAACGCGCCCATCTCCAGGTTCTCGGCCACGCTCATCCGCGGGAACACATGCCGGCCCTCCGGCACATGGCAGATGCCCTGCCGGATCAGCTCGTGTGCCGGGATGCCGTCGATCCGCCGGCCCCCGTACCGGATCTGGCCGAGGCTGGGCCGCAGCATGCCGGACACGGTCTTCTGGGTGGTGGTCTTGCCGGCCCCGTTGGCCCCGAGCAGCGCCACCACCTCGCCCTCGCCCACCGAGAACGAGACGCCCTTGAGCGCCCGGATCGCGCCGTAGCGGACCTCGATGTCATCGACCTCGAGCAGCAGCTCAGGCATGCCCCGCCCCCTCGTCCGTGCCGTCCGGAGATTCGATGATCAGCCGGCTCGGCGCATCGCGCGGATGGACGGCCAGCTCCGCCTCGGCCTCCTCCGCCGAGCTGCCCAGGTAGGCCGCGACGACCACCGGATTGCGCTGGATCTGCTCGGGGGTGCCCTCGGCGATCTTCTCGCCGAAGTTGAGCACCACCAGCCGATGGGCGATGGACATGACCAGCCGCATGTCGTGCTCGATCAGCAGCACCGAGACCTTGTCCTCGAGGTTGATCCGGCGGATCAGCTCGGCCAGCTCACGCTTCTCGACCGGGTTGGTGCCGGCGGCCGGCTCGTCCAGCAGGATCACGCCGGGATTGGTGCCGAGCGCCCGGGCGATCTCCAGCCGCCGCTGCTCACCGTAGGCCAGCGAGCCGGCCAGCTCGTTGGCCCGTCCGGTGAGGCCGACGAACGCCAGCAGCTCATAGGCCCGCTTGGTGCTCTCCCGCTCCTCCCGGCGCTGCCACGGCATGCCCAGCATGGCCGCGACCGGGCCGGACCGCTGCCGGGTCTCCACGCCCACCTTGACGTTCTCCAGCGCGGTGAGCGCCGGGAACAGCCGGATGTTCTGGAAGGTCCGGGCCACTCCCATCCGGTTCACCACGTGTGTCTTCACCCCGAGCACGCTGCGCGGGGAGTCACCCGGCCGGGCGGCCAGATTGATGCTGCCCTGCTGGGGCGTGTAGACGCCGGTGAGGGAGTTGAACAGCGAGGTCTTGCCCGCCCCGTTCGGCCCGATCACCGCCAGGATCTCGCCCCGGTACATCTGCATCGAAACGTCGTTGAGGCTGGTCACGCCGCCGAACCGCAGGGTGACGTGGTCGATGTCGTAGACAACCTCGCGCTGCTCGATCGCCGGCTGCTGCACCGCGGTCATGCTCACATCCCTTCCGAGGCCGGCACTGCCCGGGTCTCGGCGCTGGCCGGAGCGTCCAGGCCGGTCAGCTCCGCCTGCCGCCGCCGGGCCGGGATCAGCCCGGCCGGCCGGAAGATCATCATCAGCAGCACCGCGGCGCCGATCCACATCGGCCGGTCGGCACCCGGCACCTGGTCCTTCAGGAACTCCGGCAACCAGGTGAGCACCGCCGCGCCGGCCATCGCGCCGGGCAGTGACCCCATCCCGCCGAACACCACGTACGCGACCACCAGGATCGAGTTGTTCAGCACGAAGTTGTCCGGGTTGAAGTAGCCGATCTGGCTGGCGAAGAACACGCCGGCCAGGCCGGAGGTGGAGGCGCCGATCGCGAACGCCAGCAGCTTGACCTTGGTGGTGTTGATGCCGGAGGCCTGCGCGGCCACCTCGTCCTCCCGGATGGCGGCCCAGGCCCGGCCCAGCCGGGAGCCCTCCAGCCGGTAGAACGCCACCACCACCACGATGATCAGGAACAGCAGCAGATACCAGTACTGCAGGTTGTTCAGGCCCCAGACCCACTTCAGCGGCCCGATGTGCAGCACCGGGTGCGGCACCGCCGGCTGCGGGCCGCGGGTGGAGTTGGTGATGTTGCCCGGGTTGTTGATGGCCGCGATCCGGATGATCTCACCGAAGCCCAGGGTCACGATGGCCAGGTAGTCACCGCGTAGCCGCAAGGTCGGGGCACCCAGTGCCAGGCCGGCCAGCAGGCACACCCCGATCGCGAACGGGATCGCCCACAGCGGGCTCATCTGCAGCCAGGACGGCGGCTTGTGCGGCAGCGAGCCGACCAGGTAGGCGGTGACGTAGGACCCGATGGCATAGAACGCGATGAAGCCCAGGTCCAGCAGGCCGGCCCAGCCGACCACCACGTTCAGGCCGATGGCGAGCAGCACGTACACGCCCACCTCGGAGACGATCACCTTCTGCCAGAACTCGGTCGCGGTCGGCGGGTAGAACAGCGCCAGTCCCAGGCCCAGCACCAGCAGGTTGCGGGTAGACCGGGAGGCGTTCTGCCAGCGCCGGCCGCCGATCACGTCGCTGCTGACGAACTCCCGGCGGCTGCGGCCGGCGCTCAGCGCGGCCAGCACCCCGCCGCCGGCGGTCAGGAAGAACGCCAGGCAGGCCAGCCAGCCACCGGAACCGAGGTTCTGCCACGGTCCGCTGGCGAAGTCGAAGTTCTGCTGCGCGGCGAGCTTGGTGAAGTCGTACATCGTGACCAGCGTGAGCACGATCGCGAACGCACCGACCGCACCGGCCAGCCAGCCCAGCGCCGCGTTGCGCAGGTAGCTGCCGGCCAGCGCCGTCGCCAGCGCCGCCAGGAACAGCAGGTAGCCCAGCCAGGTCAGGTACTGCAGCGCCAGCGGCGCCAGCCCGGTGTGCCGGAACAGGTCGTGCGTGTCGCTGAGCGTGGCGTTGCGGTCGGACGGGGAGAACCAGGTGGCCTGGCCGAAGGCGAGCAATCCGACCAGGCCGCCGACCACCGCCAGCGGGAAGCCGGGCCGCCAGCTCAGCGTCCGGTCCACGAAGGCCCGGCTCTCGGCCACCTCGGTCCTGGCCAGCGCGATGGTGGCCGACGCCGCGGCGATCGTCAGGTAGCCCAGGGCGGCCACCCACGCACCCAGCGAGTGGTCGACCGCGTTGGTGAACGAGACCACCGCGGCATGCGAGGTGTAGGCCCAGATCGCCCCGATCAGCCCGAGCACGGCACCGGCCCAGGCCAGCACCCGGATCCGGCGCACGATCGCGACCGCCGCGCAACCGACCGTGACGATCAGGTAGATCCAGGCCACCGGGCTGGTGAAGTACAGCTTCGCGACCGGCGACAGGCCGTTGGTGTTGGCGGCCTGGGCGGCCAGCGTGTTGAACTTGCCGTTGCCCAGCGGGTCGTACCAGTGCAGCACGGTCTGGGCCACGATCACGGTGAGCGCGCCGACCGCGAGCGGCCGGACGCCGGTCCGTACCAGGTAGGGCTTGACCAGCGGCCAGAACGTGATCACCAGGAACAGCAGCACCCCGATCAGCAGGAACAGGATGATCCGCGGGGCGAAGATCGCCTGCCGGAAGGCCAGCCCGTAGTCCTCCTGGGTGCCCTCCTGGTTGCCCACCATCAGCGCCAGCACGAAGCCGGCGGCCAGGCAGCCGAGCAGTCGCTTGACCAGCGTCCGGTACTGCTCGCTCTTGCCGCCCGCGCCGAGATCGCTCCGCGGACGTTCGGTGCTGCGCTGCTCGCTGATCGCGGGCGGCACCTGTGCCGGGTTGGCGGCCGCGCTGGCGCTCACCGGAGCGTTCACGCCGCCCCGGCCGCTGCCGGTCTGGTCGGTCATCTGTTCACCTGCCTACCGCTCGGCGCCGCGACACCTCTGCTCGGCTCCGCGCTCGCTGTCGCCTTCGGGCTCATGCGGCCCGGCCCAACCGCTCACCGAGGATGCCGGTCGGCCTCACGATGAGCACCAGCACCAGCACCACGAAGGCGACCACGTCGGTCCACTCGATCCCGATGAAGGACAGCGGCGGCACCACGGCCTCCACGATGCCCAGCAGCAGGCCGCCCAGCATGGCGCCCCGGATGTTGCCGATGCCGCCCAGCACCGCGGCGGCGAACGCCTTGTTGCCCTGGTTGAAGCCGATCGTGTTGGAGAAGGAGAAGGCGGTGCCGAACAGGAAGCCGGCCGCGCCGGCCAGCGCCCCGCCGATCACGAAGGTGAGCGAGATGGTCCGGTCGATGTCGATGCCCATCAGTGCCGCGGTCGGCGCGTCCTCCGCCACGCCCCGGATACCGCGGCCCAGCTTGGTGCCGGCCACCAACCGGTCCAGCGCGATCATGATCACCACCGCTGCCACGATGATGACCAACTGCAGCACCCGGACGTCCGCCCCTCCCACGCTGAACAGCACCCGATCGGTCTGGAAGTAGTTCGGGAACGAGTTGCCGTTGAACCGGTTGAACAGCTTGCCGGCCAGGTTGGACAGGAAGAACGACGCCCCGATGGCGCTGATCAGGAAGGTCAGCTTGGGCGCCCCGCGTCTTCGCAGTGGCCGGTAGGCGACGCGTTCCAGCGCCCAGGCGACGCCGGCGCCGGCCAACGCACCGGACAGCGTGCCGATCAGCAGGACGAACGGAACGGACCAGCTCGCCACTCCGCTGCCGTTCCCGACTATTGCGTGCACCACGATGTAGCTGCCGAAGCAGCCGGACATGAACACCTCGCTGTGCGCGAAGTTGATCAGCTGGAGCACGCCGTAGACCAGCGTGTATCCCAGCGCGATCAACGCGTACATCGAGCCCCGCGTCAGGCCCAGCACGAAGTAGTCGGGAATCTGATGTACGTAGCCCAACCCACACCCCTAGTTGTGTGTCATTCGGCGGCCGATGCGTTCCGCTCGGCTCGGGCAGCGCAGAGGCGCCTCACCCTGTGGACGGGGTGAGACGCCTCTGCAACCTGCTATGAAATCGGGCGAATCAGCTCTGCTTGGTGATGTCGCCGAGCAACTCGATCTTGCCGGCCTTCTGCTGGTACAGGTTGATGACCTGCTGCTCGACCTCACCGTTCGACTGGAACTTGATGGTGGTGGTGATGCCGCTGTAGCTCAGGTTGTTCACCGCGTCCCAGACCGACTGCCGGGTGACCTGGCCGCTGCCGGCCGCGTTCTTGATCGCCTGGATCAGCGCGTTGGTCGCGTCGTAGGCCTCCGGCGAGTAGGTGGACGGCGCGGTGTTGAACTTGGCCTGGTAGGCGTCGTTGAAGTCCTTGGCCTGCGGGGCCACGGTCGCGTCCAGGCAGCCGCAGGAGAAGTACCAGCCGTCACCGGCGGCGCCGGCGCCCTCGGTGAACTTGGAGGACTTGCCACCGTTACCGGAAATGGTGATGCCGGTGAAGCCGGCCGACTTCAGCGCCTTGGCGAACTGCGCCGCCTGGGTGTCGTAGCCGCCGTAGAACAGCGCGGTGGCGCCGGAGGACTTCACCTTCTGCGCGATGACGCTGTAGTCAGTGGTCTTGGCGTCCACGCCCTGCCGGGTGGTCTTGATGCTCTTGGCCTGCAGCTCCTGCTGCACGACGTCCGCGGCACCCTTGCCGTAGTCGGACAGGTCGTCGACCACGAAGACGAACTTGGACTTGGTGGCCAGCCAGTCACCGGCCTCCTTGCCCTCCACCGAGTCCGGCGGAACGATCCGGTGGAAGGACTTGTAGCCCTTCGAGGTCAGCGACGGGTTGGTCGCGGACGGGCTGATCAGCAC
>DASUAC010000088.1:0-3071 GCA_035763985.1 Jatrophihabitans sp.
GGTCCCGCCGGTGGCCGCGTCCCGATCCGAGGTGGCCCGATCGGAGTCGGCCCGATCCGAGGTGGCCCGATCCGAGGTGGCCCGATCGGGGTCGGTCCGTTCCGAGGCAGCTGCGGACGAGTCGGTAGCGGGCGGGGCGGCGGTGGCCGACGCACCGGCAGCCGGCTCGAGCGGGCGCGAGCTGGTCGCCTCGGTGGTCACCGACACCTCCCTTGGCAGCGGGTCAGGTTCAGTCTAGGCGGTACGGGCTACCGTCTGCAGGCTGGCGTAATCGGTTACAACGCGCCGTAGATCACACTGGCCGGCTCCCCGCACGGCCGGTTGACGGCGAGGATTGATAGCCGATGCACCAATTGCCCCAGGCGGAGAACTGCGGCCGGAGTTGTCCGGGTTGGCGCAGCATGCTCCCTCGCCGGTTCAGAGCACCAGCAGCGCCGTCGGATCCCAACCGGTCAGCCGCTGCCGGCCGCCGAGGAAGGACAGCTCGATGAGCACTCCGATCCCGGTCACCATGGCGCCCGCCTGCTGCAGCAGATCCACGGTGGCGGCCAGGGTGCCACCGGTGGCCAGCACGTCGTCCACCACGTAGACCCGGCGGCCGTCCACCAGCCCGGTCGGGATCTCGATCTCGGCGCTGCCGTACTCCAGCTGGTAGCCGGCTCGTACGGTGGGCGGCGGCAGCTTGCCCGCCTTGCGTACCGGCACCATGCCGGCGCCGATCGACCTGGCCAGGGCGGCGGCCACCACGAAGCCACGCGCCTCCACCCCGGCGATCACCTCGGCATCGGCCGCCGCCGGGAGCTTGGCCAGCGCGTCGATGCAACTGCCGAACGCGACCGGATCGGCCAGCAGCGGCGTGATGTCCTTGAACTGCACGCCGGGCTGCGGGAAGTCCGGCACGTCCCGCAGCCGGGACGAGATCAGCTCACCAAGCTCACTCACGGGCGCCGCTTGCCGCGACCGGTCGGCCGGGCGCCGGGACGAGGCGCCGGAGCGGGCATGCCACGGTTGACCGCCGGCGCCGGCGCGGACCCGGCCAGCACCGGCTCGGCGGCCAGTCGCTGGCTGGCCCGCTTGGCCTGCACCCGCTTGGTCAGGCTGCGGTACGGCTGCTCACGCTCCTTCAGATCCACCACGATCGGGGTGGCCAGGAACAGCGAGGAGTACGCACCGACCGCCAGGCCGACGAACAGGATCAGGGCCAGGTCCTTGATGGTGCCGACACCGAGCAGGCCGGCGCCCACGAAGAGCAGCCCGGCCACCGGCAGCAGCGAGATCAGCGAGGTGTTGATCGAGCGCATCAGGGTCTGGTTCACCGCGAGGTTGGCCGCCTCGCTGTAGGTCATCCGGGCGGTGGCCAGCAGATCCCGGGAGTTCTCGCCGACCTTGTCGAAGACCACCACGGTGTCGTACAGCGAGAAACCGAGGATGGTGAGCAGCCCGACGATGGTGGACGGGGTCAGTTCGAAGCCGACGATCGAGTAGATGCCGGCCGCGATGATCAGGTCGTGCAGCAGCGCGGCGAGCGCGGCGACCGCCATCTTCCACTCGAACCGGATGGTGATGTAGGCGAACACCACGATCAGGAAGATGATCAGGCCTTCCACGGCCTTGGTGGTGATCTCCTTGCCCCAACTGGAGGACACCGCATCGGTGCTGATCGCCTTCGAGTCCAGGTGCAACTCGCTGGTGAGCTTGTTCTGCACGGTGGTCTGGTCGGCCAGGGTGAGTTCCTTGGTCTTCACCACGATCTGCCGGGTGGCACCGGCCCCGACCTCCTGGGCCGCGCCCTCGGCCGGATGGCCGGTCTTGTCCATCGCCTGCTCGACCTGCTTGGGGGTCAACGAGGTGTTGGCCGCCCGGACCTGGAACTGGGTGCCGCCCTTGAAGTCGATACCGACGTTGAAGCCGCGGAAGATCATGCTGAACACGCACAGCACGATCAGGATCAGCGAAACCAGGTACCAGCGCTTGCGGGTGCCGATGAAGTCGAACCGGGTCTCGCCCCGGTACAGCCTGCTGAAGACGCTCACTGGTCAACCTCGCTCTCGGACCGCTCGTCGGCGATGGCCGGGTCGGCCGGCTTGCGGGTCAGCCCGCGCCGGGCGGCGGCCCGTTCGGCAGCGGTCGCGCCGGGTGCCGGCGCGGCGTCGGCCGGACGTTCCGGTGGTGCGGCCGGCCGCTGGCCGGTCGACCGGCTGCGCTGAGTGGATCGGGCCGGCGCGGCGGCCGGGGTGGATCGAGCCGGTGCGGATCGGGACGGCGCGGATCGGGACGGCGCGCCGGCCGCCGGTTCGGCGGACGCCGGCCCGCCGCTGCCCACGGTGACCAGATCCGGCTCCGGCACCGCCTCCTCGCGGGTCGCGATGCCACCGGCGCGGACGTTGCTCAGGCCGGTGAACCGGGCCGAGCCGAACGCCGCGCTGCGGGAGAACAGCGAGACCAGCGGGTGGGTGAACAGGAACACCACCACCAGGTCGATGATGGTCGACATGCCCAGGGTGAACGCGAAGCCCTTCACGTCACCGGCCGCGAAGTAGTACAGGGTCGCCGCGGCCAGGAAGGACACCGTGTCCGCGGACAGGATGGTCCGCCGGGCCCGTTCCCAGGCCCGCGGGATGGCCACCCGGGCGGTACGGCCCTCGTGCACCTCGTCCTTTATTCGTTCGAAGAACACCACGAACGAGTCGGCCGTGATGCCGACCGCGACGATGAAACCGGCGATGCCGGCCAGGGTCAGCGTGAAGCCGATCTGCTTGCCGAGGATCACCAGCATCGCGTAGGTCAGCCCGCCCGAGACGATCAGCGAGGCGATGGTGACCAGGCCGAGCGCCCGGTAGTAGACCAGCGAATAGAGCACCACCAGGATCAGGCCGATGCCGCCGGCCAGCATGCCCGCCTTGAGCTGATCGGTGCCCAGCGTCGGGGACACCGAGGTGGCCGCCTGCTGGATGAAGTTCAGCGGCAACGCGCCGTACTTCAGCGAGTTGGCCAGGTTGGTGGCCGACTGCTGGTTGAAGTTGCCGGTGATCTGGGTGGTGCCGTTGATGGTGCTCTGGATGGTCGAGGCC